>JAUWNN010000017.1 GCA_030612625.1 Caldifarciminota bacterium | reverse complement strand
CGTCCGATTCCACTCGAATCGCCATCACAACACAGAAAAACAGGCAATAACCTGCCTCCAGTGTCATGTCAACCGAAGCGGAGACATCTCTCTGCGCCTGCGCTCTTTGTCATTGCGAGGCCTCGTTCTGTCACCCTGAGCTTTTCCTCTTTGTCACCCTGCTCTGCTCCGAGCAGGTGCCATCCGATGGCTCACACAAGTCGAAGGGGCTCTCCTCCCTGGCGGTTAGCGGTTGGCGGTATGCGACAAGCGGACAACGCTTGACAACCCCTGCCCAAATGGTATTTTTGTAGAAATGTCCTGGGCAGAATTGAAGACTGACAAGAAACCCAACCAGACGAAGTTGGATGGGTAAGAAATGAGAATGTGGTCCCGAAACTTCCCGCGGGCTGCAGCCGCTACGCGGGCAAAGGAGCAACGATGAAACGCAGTTTGACCGGACCTGCGGCCGTGTCCAGCCGCGACACCGGGAAATCCGAACAGGTTCGGAACGGGCGGTCGCTGACCCGGCCCTGGTTCGGAAGCCTGCCGGGTCTCGGGGCACTCGCGGTCCTGACCGTCGTGGCCTGCCTGCTGGTCGCGTGCGACCTGTTCCCGTCGACCGGTGGAATCGAGTTCCCGCCCATCGGCTCGCTGTACATCAACTACAACACCGACACGACAATCGTCGACGCGGTCACCCTGCTGGCCGAGGGCGGCGGACCGCTCAACGGCTACACCTGGCAGCTCGCCTCCGGTTCCTCGTATCCCTCCGGAACGACCGTCGACCCGCTTACCGGGGTGTTCAAGCCCACCGGCGGTGCGCTCTCGCACACGCCGACGACGTTCAAGATGACCGTCACCGCCGGCTCGTACTCGGCGGCCAGCCCGGCCTACACGGTGAGGGTCGTCAACTACGGCAGCGGCCCCGTGCCCTCGGCGGTTCTCCAGCAGTGGCCGCCGGGCGTGGACCCAAGCGCGCTCGAGCTGGCCGACGCTGAGGCGGGCAAGCCCTACGGCGCCTCGCTCTACGTGCTCGGCGGCACTCCGCCCTACCACTGGTCCGAGGACGTGGCCTACTCCACAGACCTGACCACCGCCGGCCTGACGGTTCACGGCACGACCGGCGTCGTCTCCGGGACGCCGGTCTCGAGCGTCTCGGGCAAGACGCTCTCGTTCCGGGTTATCGTCACCGACGCCACGGGCAAAACGGCCGCCTTCAAGCCGACCTACTCCATCAACGTACGCTAGCCGGCGCGAAGGACACTTCCCTATTTCTGCCCCCAGCCATGAAGATTGACAAGCACCCCGCCCGGACGAAGTTGGATGGGTAGGAGCTAGGTAATGTGTCCCCATAACTCCCGAAAACCCTTGACACGCGGGTGGTTTTGGGTAGAACTGGACCGTGGTGAATAAAAGCAGCCTGACAAGAAAACGGTGGTTGTCCCTAATTCCCCGCAATCAGGCGACGCCGGGCGGCGTCATAAGGAGGCGGTTATGAAAAGAATCACCGTCCTTGCAGTTGTCCTGGCCGCGACCGTTGCGACCGGGCAGTATCTTGAGATGACGCGCGAGGTGCCCGACACGTTCGGGTATCTCTCCTCGCCGGGACAGGTGCTGGTCAACCCGGTCACGGGCAACTGCTGGGTGACAAGCTCGGGCGGGGTGCTGGTGTTTGACCCGGCGACACGCGTCAGGCAGAGCCGCATCCGGGCGAGCGGCCTTGCGGTGCTGTGCCCGGAGGTGGGCAAGGGCTACGTTTTCGAGGAGGAGGCCTTTGCCGTCGTGGACCTGCACGGCGACACCCTCACCCGGCGCCTGATGATCAACTATGCCGAGTTCCCGGGCGCAGCCTGGAGCCCGACTTCGAACAAGCTTTACGTCTCGGCGAACGACGACGACCACGAGATGTACTGGATGCTGGTCCTTGATCCCGCGCTCGACACGGTCGTGACCGCGGTTTCGCTGCCCCACTGGTTGACCGCGCCGGTGTGGGACCCGGTGACGAACCGCGTGCTGGTCGGTGTCGGTGAGGAGTCGGAGACGGCATACGTCGCCGCGATTGATTGCGTGGCGGATACGCTGCTGGCGCTGGTACCGAGCGGGCTTGAGGGCGTAGCGTGCCTGGCGCTGGGTGCGACCGAGCGCCGGCTCTACTGCAGCGGCGACGGCTCCGGGCCGGGCCGCGTGGTGCAGGTGCTGGACGCGGATGGGCTGGACACCCTCGGGCTGGTGGCGAACCTTGACTGGGTTGACACCCTGGCGTACAGCCCGGTGACCGGGTGGCTGTACTGCTTCCGAGCCGACTCGGTTCACGTCGTTGACTGCGGCCCGGATACGGTGCGGGCCCGGGTCGCGCTGCCCCGGGACGCGCGCGGCGTCGCCTGCAGCCCGCTGACGGGCAAGGCTTATTTCCCGCTCAACGGCCCGGCCGGGCTGGCGGTCGTGGACACGTTCGACGTCGCGCGCCTGGTCGGCGAACTGCCGGACACGACCTTGATGTCGGCCCGGGTGGCCGGCTGCCACCCGGTGCGCAACGAGGTCTACTGCGCCTGTTACCAGGACACGATTCTTCTCGCCGACGGCGCGGCGGACACGCTCGCCGGCGTGGTCGAGTACCACTACTACAACATCCGCGGGCTGGTCTACAACCCGGCCGGGAACAAGCTCTACTGCGCGGCCTACAATTCCGACGAGTTGCTGGTCCTCGACGCCGGCTTGAACCTGCTGCGGACAATCCAGCTGCGCGGGTTCGACGCCGACGCCGGAATCTTGCTTAACCCGGCGCTGAACCGGCTGTATCTCGCCGACGACGAACTGCTGCAGGTGGTGGATTGCAATACGGACCAGCTCATCGCCACGCTGGCGATACCCGGGGTCGAGGAGGCGCGGCTCGTGCTCTACCCGCCGCTGGGTAAGCTCTACGTGTTCACGGCGAATGACTTCGGCGGGGATATCCCGGTCTACGTCTACGACTGCCTGCGTAACGAGGTTGTCGACTCGGTGGCGGTGGATGACGAAGTGCCGTGCGCGGTCTACCACCCGCGCTCGGACCGAATCTACTTCGGATGCAAGTCGCCGCCGAACTTCCGGGTGCTCGACCCGCGCACCGACAGTATCGTTGATACGCTCCGGCTCGGGTCGGACGTCACCTACGGAAAGATGCTGGCCAACACCGAGCAGGATGTGGTTTACTTCGCCAATGACCGCGACGGCGTGCTCTACACCTACGATGTGCGCGGCGATACGGTCATTGACGCGGACACACTGGCCTTCGACGCGGATACGCTGTTCTGGAACCGAAACTACGGCAAGCTGTACGTCGTCCGGGAAGCCACCGGCAGCAACCTCCAGGTGCTGGACTGCCGGACCGGCGAGTTGTCGGAGGTCATGTCGCTCGAATACGAGAAGGCCGGGGTGATGGACGAGCGCTACGACAAGCTCTACTTCGGCGGTTCGGAGAACTACCACACCAAGGTACTGGACTGCCGGACCGACTCGGTCGTCGCCGACCTGCCCTTTGCCAAGACCTACCCGTACGCGATGGCCTGGAACCCGGTGGACGGCCGAGTCTTCGCGGTCCGCACCAACGCGTTCAGCGTCTACCGCGAGGACCCGCCCGGAGTCGAGGAAATGCCGAATGTCGAAGTCCGAATGCCGAATGCCACTATCGTACGCGGGGTGCTGTGGCTGTCCGAAACGTCAGGCGTCGGGCGTGGAGCGTTCAGCGTTCTTCTTGATATCACCGGCCGGAGGGTGATGGACCTCGCGCCGGGGGAGAACGATGTGCGGTTCCTGGCACCGGGAGTCTATTTTGTGCGTGTGGCGTCGGGCGTTGAGCGCAGGGCGGCGAGCGTGCGCAAGGTCGTCGTGCAGCGGTAGGGGGGCGTCATGAAAAGGGTCATCGTCCTTGCAGTCGTCTTGGCCGTCGCGGCAGCCACGGGCCAGTATCTTGAGCGGACCATCTGCGGTCGGTAAGGGGTCAGGTCTTTAATCTTGATATTCGCCCAGGGGCCGGAAGGACGTTGACCGCAATCCGCCTGCCGCTGACCGCTGACGGCTGACCGCCTTCAGCTAACGACTGACAACCCTACCGATTTTCGATTGCAGATTTCCGATTGCTGGTTGCGGGACCCACGCAGACAGCAGCCGGTTCGCCCTTGACTCACCATCGGATTCGGATACTACTTACCTGTTGGTATCAAATAGCCCCGCTATGATAATTGACAAGAAAGACGACCGGACGAAGTTGGATGGGTGGGAGTGAGTAGCTCGACGGCTGCCTATCTTGACCGCCGTCAGCTTTTCCGCTAATCTCAAACTGAGAGTTATGCAGAAGTTTCTTATCGTTATAGAGAAGGCCAACGGCAACTACTCGGCATATGCGCCGGACCTGCCGGGTTGCATAGCAACCGGCACGACCTACGAAGAGGCAGAAAAGAACATGTATGAAGCAGTCAGGATGCATGTTCAAGGACTGACCGAGGACAATCTGCCGATACCCAGGCCAGAAGCCTTCTCCGAATACCTGGTCTTCGAATAGACGCCCGGTACTCAAGATAGCTCAGCCGAACGGTCAATAGCTGACAGCCCACATAACTGCAAGTGACGAATGGCGTCCTGCGACGACGGAGCAGGTGCCGTCCGACGGCTCAATGTCGAATGAAGGGCAACGGAAGATTGCCGCAGTCGCTTCGCTCCTTCGCAATGACAGCGGGAGAGACCCCTCCGCTTCGGTCGGGGTGACAGTTCCTGTCCCTTGGCGGCCTTGGCGGTTCTCTCTTCTGCCCTCATCTGTGTTTATCTGCGGTTTTCACTCTTCCTTCTTCGTGTTCTTTGTGCCTTTGTGTTAAGTCTTCTTCTTGGCGGCCTTGGCGTTCTTGGCGGTTGAATCCGCTGGTTGCGCTTGACACCTGGCAGCCTGTCCGCTATCTTCCAACCGATGGAAGCGAGCAGTCCAGGACAGCACCGGATTCTCGGAAGGCGCCCACTGGGCTCAGAATGTGAAGATAAGGAGAAACCATGAAGATACTTCGCCTGATCGGCTCTTTGGCCTTCGTACTCGGGCTTTTCGTCGCGGTCTTTGCCGGGATGCCCTGGTATCTGTACCACGACCCAACTCTGCCCTGGTGGCTCAAGACCGCAGTCTACTGCATTGTTGGTGGTATCCTCCTGGTCCTGCTGACCGTAGCTGCCGAACAGAAGAAACGCAAGGCACCAGGGAAGAAACCCGCACCCGATGAGTCCGAGCCTCGGGTGATGCTTCTGAATTCTTCAGAAGTCGCCGGCCGCCAGGTCACCGAGACCCTGGGTCTGGTCCGTGGTCACACCATCTTTGCCATCTGGCTTGGAAAGGACCTTTCCGCATTGGTGCGGCTGGTCATTGGCGGCGAGTTGATTGAGTACACCGAAATGATGGGGCGGGCCCGCGAAGTGGCTACCGGTCGAATGATAGCCCAGGCTGGAAAGCTGGGAGCTGACGCAATCATAAATGTCCGTTTCATGACCACCAGTGTAATCGGCAGTGCGGCTGAGCTTCTGGCCTATGGCACGGCTGTCAAGCTCAGCAAACCAGCCGCCTGATACAGAAGTTACGGTGACATAATATGCATCTTCCCCCGCCATGAAGATTGACAAGAAAGACGACCAGACGAAGTCGAAGGGGTAGGAGATATGAATGAGTCCCCGAAACACCCAGGTAATGTGAATAGCGTTAGGACAACGTCCCCATTCCCTTTTGCTTTAGTGCCGGCCTCCTGAGGGATTTGTCGTGATTCTTTGCTCTGTTGTCATAGCCGGTTTGCTGGCCCTCCCGGCGGGCTCCCGGCCCGGCAAGGCGACGGACGATGGAATATACGACCATGTCACGATAACATCCCCGGACTTGGCTTCCTTGTTCGTTCCGTTGAAGCAGTTTCTGCTGACCGGCCTGAATCTTCGCGACACAATCATTACGACCGACAACATCTATGCTACCCAGCCCGGCCGGGACCAGCCCGAGAAGATTCGCAATTTCATCAGAGAGGCCTATCTCAACTGGGAAACCAGTTACGTCCTGCTGGGCGGGGATGCCGACGTCGTGCCGGTGCGGATGACATTCAGCGGCAGGACTGCGGGCGGCCAGCCGGAGTACGACACCATTCCCTGCGACCTTTATTACTCGGACCTGGACCGAACCTGGGATGCCAACGGCAACAACGTGTTCGGCGAGCCCGATGACAGCGTCGACATGGGGCCTGAGGTTTATGTGGGCCGGGCGCCGGTTTCTGAAGCATCCGAAGTCGCGATATTCGTTGACAAGACTATTGCTTATGCCATGAGCGTCTCGCCCGACAGAAACGAAGTGCTGTTGGCAGGTTTCGACTGGGACGACCGGACCTTTGGCGAAACAACGATGGAGTACTATGACAACCGGTACATCCCTGACCGTTTCTGGCGCAGGAAAGTGTACGACAGTCATGGCGGCAATCATCAGGACTCGGTGAGAATGTGGCTGGAACACGGTTGCCATTATTTCATCCATTTTGACCACGGCGGCATCGACTTGCTCTGCACCGGCAATCGCAACCATAGTTGGGGCTTGCGCGGCAGCGACCTGGCCGCTCTGAACAACGGCCTTGACCGGCTGACCATATTCATGTCCCCGGCCTGCTTCATCGGGGCGTTCGACCGGTGGGAATGTGTGATGGAGGCGTTCATCAAGGCGCCCAACGGGGGAGCGGTTGCCACGATGTCCAACTCAAGGTACGGCTGGTACCCGGTTGCGCAAAACCCGCAAGTGGCGTTTTCTTGCCTTTACATCGAGAAGATTACGGCAAGGATATTCGGACAAGGCGGGGATTCTGCCACACTGAAGGATTTTATCCTGGGCAAGGCGGACTTGATACCACAAGCAGCCGGCAACACAACCTACCGGTGGTGCATGTACGCCCTGAATCTTTTTGGTGAGCCGGCTTTGAGGATGTACCCACCCACCGGTCTGACCGAAGAGAGTAGCAGGATTGTCCTTCGCCCCGCAACGCTGGCAGTATCTCCCACCGTCTTCCGCCGGTCGGTGGTCGCCACTTTCGAACTGAACCGGCCGCAGGCTGTCAGTTTGGAGATCGTTGATGCGTTGGGCCGGACGGTCACGACCCTGCTGCAAGGTCGGTTGAAGACCGGCCGCCACCGCATCGTTTGGAACGGTCGGAGCGCACGTGGGGAAAAAGTGGGGGCCGGAGTGTATGTTATCAGGATGACATCTGAAGGTCACAATGAGTCGCGCAGGGTGGTACGGAGCAAATAGGGACGCCAGCCGTTCTCCGCCTGCCCGCTGTCCGCTTACTGCTAACGGCTAACAGCCACAGAGCAACGACCCGCGAGTCTGACTCGCGGAAGAAAGAGAGGTAGCAGAAAAGCGGCGGCTTGCGCCACCGCACTCCAAAGCCAGACCCATCGTGCTCTTGGGGCCTTTGTGTTTAGTCTTCCTCTTGGCGTTCCTTCGACTTCGTGAGCCATCGGATGGCACCTGCTCGGAGCAGAGCAGGGCAGGCTTTGTGTTTAGATTCTGCCTTTGCCGACCGCATTTTCCTTGACAATACGCGTGTGCGGGTAGAATTCCAGAAAGCGATGAGCAGATTCTTTTTGCAGGTCTATGGATGCCAGATGAATCAGTATGAAGCCGGAGTGGTGCGGGACATACTGGAGCGGTCAGGATACACTGAAACGTCCGAGGAGAAGAATGCCGACGTCCTGCTGATGCTGACGTGCGCGGTGCGCAGCCATGCTGAACGACGCGCGCTCGGCCGGCTCGGAACGTTTCGGGGGCTCAAAGACGCAAGACGCAAGACGCCTGATGCATCAAGCGTCATCATCGGGGTCCTGGGCTGCATGTCTCAGAACCTCAGAAAGAACCTGGCTGCTGACCACGCCGCTGACCTCATCATCGGCCCGGACCAGTACCGCCGGCTGCCTGAACTGATTGACAAGGCCCGGGAAACGAAAGTCCCGCAGTTCGCCCTTGACCAGACAGAAGAGTGCTATGACGACATCATTCCCGGCCCGAGCCACCCGGTGCGCGCATTCATCACCGTCATGCGCGGCTGCAACAATTTCTGCTCCTATTGCATCGTGCCCTATACCCGGGGAAAGGAGCGGTCCAAGCCTTTGACACGGGTCCTGGCCGAAGCCACGGCACTGGCCGGTCAGGGTATCAAGGACATAACCCTTCTGGGCCAGAATGTCCTTGCTTACCACGACCAGTCCAATGACTTCAGAGAGCTGCTTGAGGCCGTATCGGAAATCCCGGGAATAGCGCGCATCCGTTTCCTGACTTCCCATCCCAAAGACCTTGACGAGCAAGTGCTGAGCACAATCGCCCGAATCCCCAAAGTCTGCCCGGCCCTGCATCTGCCGATTCAATCCGGCTCCAACCGCATCCTCAAGCTGATGAGGCGGGGCTACACCCGGGAAGAGTACCTGGCTAAAATAGCGCTGGCCCGGGAATACCTGCCCGAACTGAACCTGACCACCGATATCATGGTGGGCTTTCCTTCTGAAACCGACTCTGATTTCAAGGACACGCTCGAACTTGTCCGGACTATCGGGTTTGACTTTGCGTACATGTTCCGGTTCTCGGTCCGGCCCGGCACCCAAGCGGTAGAACTCGGCCCCAAGGTTTCCGAGGCCGTGGCCGGCCAGAGGCTGACCCGGCTGATTGAAGTCCAGAATCGCATCACCCGGGAGCGCAATTCGGAAATGCTGAACCGGACCCATGAATTACTCATTGAATCTCCTGGCCCGCGCCAGGGAATGCTTGGTAGAACCCGTACCAACCGGGCGGTCATCGTTCACAGCCGGTTGAGTATCGGTCAGACCGTCACCTGTCAAGTAACCAGAATCCAGGGCTGGACCCCGATTGCCGAAGTCCTGGGAACCGAGGTCCCTGTACCTCAGTAAGGAGGGCTTATGGTCGTATTTCGCCTAGTTATGGTCCTGGTGGTTTTCATTCTGCTGCTGGTGCTCGCGCTGATGAACGCCCAGGAGTTGACAACCGCCCGGGTATTCCACACCACATTCGAAAACATACCGGTCGCCTTTGTGATGCTCTATTCATTCGCCTTCGGCGCTGTCTGCATCGGCATCTTCACGCTTGTATCCGAAATCCAGCTCCGGGCCCGGCTCCGGCGCCAGCGCCGTGAAATCGATGCGTTGATGGAAGAGCTGCGGGCATTCCGCAATGCCCCGTTCGAGCCGGTGTCGCCTGAAGGCGAACCCCGGGATTCAGAAGAGGACGAGTCATGACCATCCTCATCATCGTCATTCTGGTTGTGGTCGTGGTCGCGCTTTACCCGGTGGTGCGCGACTTCCTGCGCCGGCGCGCAGCCACGGCCCCGGCTTATGTCGAGGGTCTTCAACTCCTGGTCGACGGCAATAAGAGCAAAGCGGTATCAAAACTCAAGGAAGCGGTGAAGGCCGACCCCGGGAATATTGACGCCTACATCCGCCTGGGCGACATCTTCATCGAACAGCAGGATGTCGAACAAGGCCTGAAAGTCCACGAGAATCTGGCCTTGCGGCGCAACCTGATGCCGGCCGATGAAAAGAAAGTGTACCAGGCTCTGGCACAGGACTATCTCAAGACCGACCGCAAGCTCAAGGCGATTTCCGCACTCGAAGAACTGACCCGGCTTGACCGCAAGGACACAAAGAGCCATGAGGAGTTGTTCCGGCTCTACCTAGCGACCGGTTCCTGGGAGAAATGCGAAAACCTGCTCAAGAAGCTGGGCCGCAGTCCGCACGACCGCTCGTGGACCGCACTGCTGTTTGCTGAGTTCGGCCGGGCTTATATAGAAGTCAACCCGAAAGAAGCGCTCAACTATTTCAACGAATCCCTCAGACTGGACCGCAAATCCCTGGCCGGCCGGCTCTATCTCGGAGACTATCACATGTCTCAGCACGACACCGAAGCCGCAATCCGCGCCTGGAACGAAATCCTCAGCCTGGCTCCGGACAAGAACTTCCTGGTGCGGCATCGCCTTGAAGCCGCCTACTACGAAGTCGGACGGTATGACGACATAACCCGGACTTACGAACAACTGCTCCGAAAAAACCCTGAAGACCAGGGGCTGGCTGTGGCCCTGGCTCTTATCTATCAGAAGAAGCAGAACCTGCCCGCGGCAATCCGACTGCTGGAAAAGTTCAGCACGACCAGGGGGCAGCTCTCCTCCCGAATCGCACTCGCGGCCATGCATCTGCACCAGGACAACTCAGACCGGGCCGGCCAACTGCTCAATGGACTCATCAACCAGTTCCAATCCGAACAGCTCAAGTGCGGCAACTGCGGCGCAATCCAGAAAGAGCCGGCATTCAGTTGCTACAAGTGCCGGGCCTGGCTGAAATGACTGGACATTGGATGGCGCTTTGCGCCAGTCCAAAATGAAAGAGAGGGGTCCAAGGAGTCGAGGGTCCGAGGGTTCGAGTCCTGATTCTGCGTCCTCGCAGGTGCCATCCGATGGCACAACCCTGGAACCCTGGAACCCTTTCTCTGCCCGCGCAGGCGGGCATTCTTAGTCATTCGCCCTTCGGCATGCGACATTCGACGAAGAACAGTTCTTGTGGGAGAGGCATCCCTGCCTCGACAATCGCGACTGGGAAGTCGCTCCCACAGGCGGGTCACTCGGCAAAGCTGACCCCGCTGCTCGCCCAGTATCATCGCATCAAAAAGGAACACCAGGAAACACTGCTGCTTTTCAGGGTCGGAGATTTCTATGAGATGTTCTATGAGGATGCCGAGACCGGCGCGCGCGCTCTCGGCCTGACACTGACATCACGACCCCATGGCCCTAAGAACCGGGTGCCGCTTGCCGGGATTCCGGCCAAATCGCTCGACACTTATGTCGGCCGCCTGGTCGCCCAGGGCTACAAAGTGGCAATCTGCGACCAGTTGGAACAGCCTTCGGGCAAACCGGTCGTGCGCCGGGAAGTGGTGGAAATCATTACCCCGGGCACAGTAACCCGGCCCGGCCTGCTGGACGAACGCCGCAACAACTTCCTCATGGCCATATCGCCGGCGGACGACATCTGCGGAATCGCTTTTGCCGATGTATCGACCGGCGAATTCCGGGTGGCTGAAATCCAGACCCGGTCTTTGGGCGAAGAGCTGCAGAAAATAGAGCCGAAAGAAGTACTGGTTCCCCAGTCATGGGAACCCGGCGAAACCCCACTTGCCGGTTTTCAGACCACCCGGACCGACGACTACTACTTCACCCAGGACTTCGCCTTTGACAAACTGACCTCCCATTTCGGCGTCGCAAACCTGGAAGGATTCGGAATAGGCGAAATGACCGAGGGCATCTGCGCGGCCGGAGCCGTAATGTACTACCTGGAACAGACCCAGAAAAAGACGCTCCTCCACATCCGCAAGATTGCGCCGTATAACACGGCTGACCATCTCCTGGTTGACCGGGTTTCGCGCCGCAATCTCGAACTGGTAGAAAGGCTCCATCCCCTGCCGCCTGCGGCAGGCAATGAGAAAAGAGATTCCTTTTTTCCTGGCCGGACTGACGCGAAGCGCCATCCAAACCGTTCTGCTACTCAAGGAACCCTTTTCTCGGTTCTGGACCGCACCCGGACATCAGCCGGTGGCCGGCTGCTCTATCGCTGGATTCTGGCCCCGCTGCTTGACCCCAAAACTATCGCTGCCCGCCAGGACGCTGTCCAGGAACTGACCGGTGCCGACTCTCCGCTTGCCACAGTCCGGGAGCTTCTGAGCAAAGTGGGTGACCTTGAACGGGTCAGTTCCCGCATTGCCCTGGAACGGGCCAACGCGCGTGAACTGGCCGCACTCAAAGACTGGCTGAAGACCGTGCCCGACATCAAGCAGAGCCTGGCTCATTCCCGGACCGGCCGCCTGGCCCATTTCCATTCTGAAATCGAAGACTTCTCAGAAGTAGTCGCCGACATCGAAGCGGTTCTTGCTCCTGACCCGCCGGTCGTGCTCAGTGAAGGCGGTCTTATCCGCACCGGTCACAATTCCGAGCTGGCCGAACTGCGCAGCCTGTCAAAGAACGCCAAGCAGTACATCGCCCGGCTCCAGGAAAAGGAACGGCAAAGAACCGGTATTCCCAATCTCCGGGTCGGGTTCAATTCGGTGTTCGGATACTATCTCGAAATCACCAAATCGCACCTGGGCCGGGTTCCAAAGGACTACCTCCGCAAGCAGACCCTGACCAATGCTGAGCGGTTCATAACACCCGAACTCAAGGAGTATGAAGCCAGAATTATCACTGCCGAGGAACGGAGCAAGACCCTGGAGTATGAGCTTTTCACGCAACTTCGCCGCCGGGTCGCGCAGGATGTTGACCGGATCATCAGACTCTCAGGCCTGCTTGCCGAACTTGACGTCCTGGCAGGCTTTGCCCAGGCGGCACGTGAAAACCGCTACATCCGGCCGGTAGTGGACAGTTCCACCATCACTGAAATTACAAAAGGCCGGCATCCGGTGGTTGAAACTACCGTTGACCTGCCGTTCATCCCAAACGACACCAGCCTGGACACAGAAAACCAACAGGTTCTCATCATCACCGGTCCGAACATGGCCGGGAAATCCACTTATCTCCGCCAGGTCGCGCTTATCACCATAATGGCCCAGACCGGTTCGTTCGTGCCCGCACAAAAAGCACGGATCGGCGTGGTTGACAAAATCTTCACCCGGATTGGAGCTTCGGACGACGTTACCCAGGGCGTTTCCACATTCCTGGCCGAAATGACCGAAACCGCCAACATCCTCAATAACGCCACCTCCCGGAGCCTGGTGATTCTCGACGAAGTCGGTCGCGGCACCGCAACAAATGACGGCCTGGCAATCGCCTGGGCAACGGTCGAACACCTGCACGGCCCTGAAGAACGCCGGCCCCGCACCCTGTTCGCGACCCATTACCATGAGCTGACTGACACCACCTTGCTCCTGCCCCGGGTTCATAACTACAACTTCTCGGTTAAGGAAACGCATGACCAGGTTCTATTCCTCCGCAAGCTCAAGCCCGGTCCGGCCGGCAAGAGCTACGGCATTGCAGTCGCCCGGCTGGCCGGCCTGCCCCTGGCCGTGATTGAGCGCGCCCGCCAGGTCCTGGCCGGCTTTGAGAAAGGCGAACAATTGAGCCTGACTCACCTGATGCCGTCCGGAGAGCTGCCGCTTGCTGCTGACCGGCCGTCTCCGCACCCGGTCCTTTCCCAACTGCAGCAGGTTCAGATTGAAGGAATGTCGCCCCTCGAAGCCTTGAACCTGCTTGCCGAACTGCAGCGTCTGGCCCGGGATGCGTGAAAAAGGCACAACGCACAACGCATAACGCCGGATGCATGATGCCCGAAAACCGATATAGGAATCTCAACACAAAAGCACAAAGGACCTAGCGCGGCCCCCGAAGGGCCGCAACCAAACCAGGATTGGCCACGAAATCACGAAAGACACGAAAGAGAACGATGAACGAAGAACGAGCAACGAATTGGCCACGAAATCACGAAAGACACGAAAGATGAAAAGAAGAGGGTTCAAGGGGCCAAGGGTTCAAGTCTAGAACCCTGGAACCCTAGAACCCTTTTTCTATGCTGCTTCTCCGTTTCGTGTTCTTCGTGTCTTCGTGGCTCTATTTCGGTTCTGGGGTGATGCGTGATGCTTGACGCGTGGAGCGTCATCCGATATAGTGGCTGCATGAAAATCGCAATGATTGGAACCGGGTATGTCGGCCTGACAACCGGGGCCTGCTTTGCCAGAATCGGGCATCAGGTCGTTTGTGTTGACAATGACGCAGATAAAATCGAAACGCTGAACGCGGGCCGAATACCAATCTATGAGCCAGGCCTTGAAGAGATGGTCAAGGAAACCGTATCCGCAAACCAATTGAGCTTCACCACTGACATAAGCGAAGCGGTGAGCAAGTCAAGGGTGGCTTTCATAGCGGTCGGGACCCCGACCCGGGAAACCGGTGAACCGGACCTCACCTACGTCGAGAACGTCGCCCGGGATATCGCAACCAGCATGAATGAGTACCACCTTATTGTCGAGAAATCCACCGTCCCGGTGCAAACCCACAAATGGATAAGGACAACCATCGAGCGGTACAACAAGGCCGGCACGCCCTTTGATGTCGCATCCAACCCTGAGTTCCTGCGTGAGGGTTCGGCTGTCAGCGACTTCTTGAATCCCGACCGAATCGTTGTCGGTGTGGAATCAGACCGGGCGCGTGACCTGATGAAGGAAGTGTACAAACCCATCAAAGCACCACTCGTGATTACCGACATTGCCAGTGCCGAGCTCATCAAGCACGCCTCCAATGCGTTCCTGGCGATGAAAGTCTCGTTCGCCAACGCCCTGGCACTGGTCTGCGAAGCGTCAGGAGCCGCTGTCCGCGAAGTCACCCAGGGCATGGGAATGGACAAACGCATCGGCCCGGATTTCCTGAACGCAGGCATCGGGTACGGCGGTTTCTGCTTCCCCAAAGACCTGCGCGCATTCATCCGAATCGCCAAAGAAATGGGGTACGACTTCGGGCTACTCCGCGAAGTCGAGAATATCAACGCCGAAATGAAGCAACATTTCATCCGGAAAGTCAAAAGCGTTCTCTGGAACCTGCGCAACAAGAACATCGGCATTCTCGGACTCTCGTTCAAACCCAATACCGACGACATGCGTTTTGCCCCTTCGATTGACATTATCGCAGAACTGGTCAGTCAGGGCGCGCACGTCCGGGCCTATGACCCGAGAGCGATGGACCGGGCCCGCAAAGTCATCCCCGGCATCGAGTTCTGCCGGCAGGCCGAAGATGTGGCTCTTGATGCGGACCTTCTGGCCCTGCTGACCGAGTGGCCGGAATTCAAGAAACTGGACCTTGCCAAGCTGAAAAGCAGAATGCGGGTACCGATAATCTGCGACGGCCGCAACCTGTTCGAGCGCAGCGAAGTCGAGAAGCTCGGCTTCACCTACCTCGGGGTTGGCCGATGAGGGCTCTGGTCGCAGGTGGAGCCGGGTTCATCGGTTCCCACCTGTGCGACTTCCTGCTTGACCAGGGGGTTCAGGTTGTTTGCCTGGACAACCTCATCACCGGCCGCAAACGCAACATCAGCCATCTGCTCAGGACCAGGGGCTTCAAGTTCATCCGTGCCGACATCACCAGAAAGAAATCAATACCCGAGTCGGTTGACATCATATTCAACCTGGCCTCTCCGGCTTCTCCGAAAGACTACCTGGCCAGTCCTCTGGAAACGCTCGCAGCCGGCGCTACCGGCACCCGGAATCTTCTTGAACTGGCCCGGAGCCACAAAGCCGTATTCCTCATGGCCTCCACATCAGAAGTATACGGCGACCCCAAAGCCCACCCGCAACAGGAATCATATTGGGGTAATGTCAACCCGGTGGGAATCAGGTCGGTCTACGACGAGGCCAAGCGCTATTCTGAAGCGCTGGTAATGGCTTATCACCGGTGTTTCGGCCTGCCCACAAGAATCGCCCGGATTTTCAACACTTATGGGCCGAGAATGAAACTTGGTGACGGCCGGGTCGTGCCGAACCTGATTCACCAGGCCCTTACCGCAAAGCCTCTTACCATCTACGGCACCGGCCGGCAGACCCGCAGCTTCTGCTACGTTTCCGACATGGTCGAAGGGCTGTTCCGGCTTGCCGGCTGCTCTGACCCGATGCCGGTCAACCTCGGCAACCCGGAAGAGTTCAGCATGCTCAAGTTCGCCCGGCTGGTCAAGCAGCTTACCGGCTCGCACGTCCCGCTGACATTCCATTCTCTGCCTGAAGACGACCCGAAGCGGCGCTGTCCGGACATATCGCGCGCCCGGAAAATCCTGGACTGGAAACCACGGGTATCCATCGAGCAGGGATTACGCCGGACTATCGACTGGTTCCGCGCCAGAACATGAAACCGATGACCACAAAGGCGCGAAGGGACGGAAGTTCAAAGTCCAAAGCCCTAACGGAAGGGTTCAAGGGTTCAAGGGTTGAGCCGTCGGACGGCACCTGCGAGGACGCAGAACGAGTCCTTGAATCCTGGACCCCTGGAATCCTCGACCCCTTTTCTTTGTGTCTTAGTGGTGGATATCGGGCAGCCCGCTGATGGACTCATTGGGCATCGGCCTGGCAGGAGTCGGACGATGGGGCAGAAACTACCTTGACACCCTGATTGGCATCCCGGACTGCAGAGTTGTGGCGGCAGCCGACCCTGACCCTGCGGTGCGCAGCTCTGTCAAACACCGATACGCGATACCGGTTTTTCCTGACCTGACCGACCTGCTGGCCTGCAACAGTCTGTCAGCGGTCGTAATCGCCACCCCGGACCGCACCCATTTCCAGCTTGCCTGCCAGAGCCTTGAGGCCGGCAAGAACGTCCTGGTGGAAAAGCCGATGACCACTGACTCTTCCTGTGCTGCCAGCCTGGCCCGTCTGGCCGAGACCTGCAAGCTGGTTCTTGCGGTCGGCCACACAACGCTCTACCACCCCGAATTCTGTGCCCTGCGCACCGCTGTCAAACAGGGCAAAGCCGGCCGTCCGCTGCAAGTCGTCACAGTCCGGACATCGAATGGCCCGGCCAATGGACAAACCGATGTTCTCTGGGACCTCGCACCCCATGACCTGGCAATGACAATCAGCATGTTCGGCACCCCGACCGCAGTCCACGCCCGGTTCCAGGAACAGGACAGAAGCGCAGCCGGCTTCGAACTGCTGTTTGCCGATGAGACGCGAGTCCGTGGCACACTGGCCTGGCGACCCGGTTCTTCCGTCCGCCGGTTCAGCATAGTCGGCCCGCGCACTTCCCTGACCTGGGAGGACAAGCCGGACCTGGCCGAGAATCCGGCCGAACGTCCTCTAACAAGACTGTGCCGGGATTTCATTACCTGCTGTCTGAAACACACCACTCCGCACAGCAGTGCTGAAATGGGGCTGGCTGTAACCCGATGCCTTGATATGATGAGCGAATCGGCCCGACACAACGGCTCCTGGCTGCCGGTCGCAGAGCCGGCCTGTTGCTAGATGAAAGTGACTGTTCTAATCCCGGTCTACAATGAGGAGAGTTCGGTAGCTGAGCTGATTGCCCGGGTCAGGAACGTGCCGGTGGAAAAGGAAATCATCGCTATTGACGACCACTCGGCTGACCGCACCCTGGAAGTCATTCGCCAAATCCCGGGCATCAGGGTCCTGACCCATCCGATAAATCAGGGCAAAGGAGCCGGTATCCGGACCGGCCTTGAAGCAGCGACCGGTGATGTGGTCATAATCCAGGACGCCGACCTTGAATACGACCCTGAGGATTACCCGAAACTGCTCAAGCCGTTTGAGAACCCGAACGTAGATGCGGTCTACGGTTCCCGGTTCCGCGGCAACTCCGACTTCCTTTTCCTGAGCAAACTGGCCAACTACTTCCTCACATTCCTTACCAACGTCATGTTCAACGGCCGGATTACCGACATGGAAACCTGCTACAAAGCCATCCGCCGGCCGCTGTTTCAGAACCTGAACCTGACCGCGAACCGGTTTGAAATCGAGCCGGAAATCACCGCCAAACTGCTGCGCCGGCGTGCCCGGATTGTAGAAATACCAATCAACTACCATGCCCGTCGGACCGGCAAGAAAATCGGCCCCAAGGACGGACTTATGGCCTGTCTTTTCCTGGCCAAGTGGTATCTGAAATAGCGCATGGCTGAGTTTGACCAACTGGAATCCAGTCCGATAATCGAACTGGTCAAGGTATCAAAGCTCTACCAGGATTCCTGGCCTGCTCTGACCGATGTCAGCCTGCGGGTGGAAAAAGGAGACTTCGCCTTCATTCTCGGTGCAACCGGCGCGGGCAAAACCACTCTGCTGCGCCTGCTCTACCGCGGTGAGCTGCCCGATTCCGGCGAAGTCAGAGTGCTCGGCTACGACCTGAACCGGATTCGGACCCGGGACATCGCGTCCCTGCGCAAGCGCATCAGTGTCGTTTTCCAGGACTACAAACTGCTTGCCGAGCGCACTGCGTACGAAAACCTGGAGTTCGTTCTCCGGGCAATCGGAACCCGGTCCGACCTTATCCCTGCAAGAGTCCAGGAAACCATGACCCAGCTCGGGATTCTCCATCGCAAAGACGTCTATCCGTGCCAGCTTTCAGGTGGGGAGCAGCAGAAAGTGTCCATCGCCCGGGCCCTGGTCAAGGAACCCGAACTGCTCCTTGCCGACGAACCGACCGGCAACATCGACCCGAAAGGCACGGCCGATATCCTCAACATCCTCAAGGACGTGAACTACCGAGGCACCACTGTTGTCATGGCCACGCATGACGCCGAGCTTGCCCACGGCTCTCATCGCCGCTGCATGACCCTTGATGCCGGCCGCATCATACGAGATGAAGGCTAGCTACATCCTCCAGGAAACCGGCCGCAGCATCGGCCGGAATCGAACCGCGTTCATCCTCGCAACATCGGTTCAGGCGGTATGCCTGACCCTCCTGACCATCTTCCTTGTTGTCACACTCAACATCGGAGCAGTGGCCCGCTCTGCCGGCCGGAACATCGAACTCCATGCGTTTGTCGCGCCTGATGCAGATGTCCAGTCGCTCCAGGGCAGAATCGGACGCATCAGCGGAGTCGCCAGCACCCGGTTCGTATCCAAAGAACAGGCGCTTGCTGAGTTGCGTACTGAACTGGGTGAAGACGCCGGGATTGTGGAAGCGCTCGGCACAAACCCCTTACCCCCCTCAATCCGGGTATCACTGCTTCCAGGCCATGCATCACCGCCTGCGCTGGCCGACATGGAAAAGAAAGTCGGCCTGCTGCCTGGAGTGACCGAAGTGTGGTCCGGCCGGGAAAGCCTGTCCCGGCTCGACCGGGTCTTAAAAACCGCGATCGGGCTCGGCATCGCGGTCCTGGTGATTGTCTCCCTTTCAGTCGTGTTCATCGTCTTCCAGACCGTGGACTCCTCGATTATCACAAGAAGCCGGGAAATCGAGATAATGGAACTGGTCGGTGCCACCCGGGCCATGGTTCGGGTTCCGTTCATGCTCGAAGGAACGCTCCAGGGCCTTTTGGGCGGAACTGTGGCCTTTCTCCTGGCTCTGGTTCTCTATCGAGTGGCCGGGCTTGTCCTGCCCGCACCCGTGTTCCCGCTCGGCTCGGTCCTGGCATTCGACCTGGTTCTCGGAAGCCTTCTGGGCCTGTTGGGCTCAGTAATTGCGTTGAACCGCATCCGGTCGTGACTTTCCTGCTCTGCCTTTTCATACTGGCCGTCACCCTCAATCTCCACCAGTTGGACAAGCGCATCAAGGAACACCAGCAGGAACTGGAACAGACCCGGGAACAGCTTGCCGAAATCCAGCAGCGAATCGAGGGACTCAGCAAAAGCGAGAAAGCCGGCCTTGCCAGGATTGAAGCTGTTCAGGAACAGATTGCGGTCGGCCGCCGTTACATCAGACAGCTCGACGCTCAACTGAGCGACCGGACCGATGAAATCATCGAAGCAACCCGCAAAGTCCGGGAAACCTCGGCCAAAATTGACGCCCGGAAAAAGGACCTGGAACGCCGGCTCATAGCCATCTACAAGTACGGTCTGCTCCTTCCGCTCCAGACCGTGCTTTCTGCCGACAATGTCACCGACATCTCCCGCAGGATATTCTACCTCCGCTGGATTGCCCGCGCCGATAAAAGGGTGGCCGAGGAACTGGCGGTTCTTGAACAGCAACTGTCCGAGCAGCGGGCCCGGCTTGTTGCGGCCCGCTCCGAACTGGAGCAGCTCAAGGCCGAACGCGTCAAGGAACAGCAGAAGCTCGAAAAGTCGCGGGCCTCGGAATCTGCCATGCTGGAAAAGGTTCGCACCGAGCGCAAAACAAAAGAACAACTGGGAAAGGAGCTGAACAAAGCGACGGCCCAACTGCAGGACCTGATTGCCGACCTGGAACGCCGGCGCGAAGAGCACATCGTTTCTACCGCGACCCATTACTTCGAAGTGAACAAAGGCCGTCTTCCCTGGCCGGTGCGCGGGGAAATCCTGGCCCGGTTCGGGTCCAAAGTCCACCCCCAGTACAAAACCAGGACCAGCAACCGCGGCATTGACATCACAACTCAGCCCGGCACCCTGGTGCTCGCCATCGCCGAAGGCAAAGTTGCCTATGCCGACCATTTCATGGGCTATGGCAAACTGGTCATCGTGGACCACGACGCCGGTTTCTACACCCTGTACGCCAACCTCGCACAGGTCACAACCATAATCGGAGCCGAAGTGATTTCCGGCTCGGCAGTCGGCAAAACCAAAGAACACATCCACTTCGAAATCAGGAAACAGGGCAAGCCGGTCGACCCGCTGGACTGGCTGACACCATAGTGACATTCAAGGGAATAGTCGGACAGGAACGGGTCTGCCGCATCCTCGAAGCCACCCTCAAGGCCGGACAGTTCCCTCCCCTGCTCTTTGCCGGCCCGGCAGGTGTTGGGAAACGAACCCTCGCCATAAGACTGGCTCAGGCCGCCAACTGTGAAGCTGTCAAAGACGGCTCGCCGTGCGGAAAATGCCGGTCCTGCCGCACCATTGCGCTGCTCCGCCATCCTGACGTCAGGCTGATTGTCCCGATTCCTCCGAAAAAGAAGAAACGTGACACTGAGGCCGAGGAAACAGACGGGCCTTTGGAAGGAGGTGTTGTCCAGACCACTCTGGAGAAGTCACTGGACTATGCCCCGGACAAGAACCATCCTGTACCTGACCCCAAGCACAAAATCAGAATCGACATCATCCGCTGGGTCCGGGCCGAAGTAGCCAGACCTCCGATGACGGCCCGGCGCCGCTTCTTCATATTCCTCCACGCACACCGCATGACCAGAGAAGCGGCCAGTGCCCTTCTCAAGACCCTTGAAGAACCGCAGAAACAGACCACATATATTCTGACAACCGACAGCCCGAACAACCTGCTTTCCACAACCCGCTCCCGGTGCCGGCAGGTCAAGTTCTCCCCGATTCCGGCCGGCACGATTCAGGAATGGCTCGCTGAAAGAACCGATGCTGAGCCTGATGACATTGCCCTTGCGGCCCAGATAAGCGACGGGTCCCTGGGCAAAGCCCTGAGATTCCTCAAAAGCCCGGAGGAATTCCTGTCCGGGCCGGTAAAGGAATTCTTCTCTCTGCCTGTAGCGAATGAGGAAATGATACTGTCCACAATGACCCGGTTGCACAAGACCCCGCTTGCCACAGTCGTCAGCACCTTTCTATTCCTGTATCGCCAGACCCTTGCCACGAAGCTCGGCCTGGAATCCAGCTATGCTATGCAGGAACCAGCAGTCAGGCAGAAAGCCGAACAGTTGAACACTGACTATCTGCGCCGGGCAATCAAATACCTCTCCGGCCGTCTTGAAGACTGCCGGATGTACATCAACCGCCGCCTGTTCCTCTACACCCTGCTCTCATCACTCCGCCGCCCCACGAAATAGCAGCTATCCTGCCTAACGCTGCACTATGAGCTTCCTGGCGCAGGTGAGCCCGCCGGCCTCAAGCCGGACCAGGTACACACCTGCGTTCAAGCCGCGCAAGTCAAGAACGACCGCTGACCGCTCTCCGCAATCCGCTGACCCGCCTGTGGGAGCGACTCCCCAGTCGCGATTACGAGGCAAGGATGCCTCTCCCACAACAACCGCCGACGGCTAGCCGCTCACCGCTGTCCGCCTACCGCTGACCGCAGTGGGTGATTTCGGGATATGGAGTGCAACGACTGCGTCGTTGCTGCAATGTCGCAGACATTGCACTCCAAAATCGGCTGAAGAAAGCAGTGACCTGCCACCGCAATCCAAAGGCGGGAGGCGGCAAGCCGCCTCCCGCCTGTTTCGGGCTGTTACCTTTCGGCTTTCAGCCGATTACGGCCCTACCGGTGCGGGGATATGGAACACTTCGGTCCTTATCGCCTCAAGCACCGATTGGGACAGACCTCACGCGGCCTTGTGCAGTTCACGCAACCGCGCTCCGAACTCTTTGCCCAATCCTCTGAAGTTCTCGGCCAGCGTCATGACCGGATTTCCATTTTGCCAGTTATACCAATCGGTAGAACCCAGGCAACCCTGAAGCCGTATCCAGGCAGCCCGCCACAAAACATCCGAATCTACGGCATTTCCAGGACTTAGTCGAAATGAGAGTGAGTTCAGACCAATACCCAGGGGTCGTCTGGGCCGCCGCCCTCAAGGTCGCTGTCAGGGTCGCTCTCCTCGTGGCTCTCCAGGTCGCTCTCTGAGCCGCTGTCCGAATCGCTCTCCGAACCGCTATCCGGACCGCTTGCTGAACCGCTATCCGGGCCGCTTGCCCGGTCGTCTTCAGAGTCGTCCTCTTCGCCGCCTTCCGGGTCGCTCCGAGAGTCGCCCGGCGAATCGCCTTCCGGGTCGTCTCCCAAGGCGTTCCCCGAATCGCTCTCCAAGCCGCTCCCCAGAGCGCCCTCCAGGGCATTCTCCCTTCCGCCTGCACAGCAACTTGACCGGTCCGCCCGTCCAGACTATGACTTTCTCAGCCGCCGAACCAGCGCCACTCAATGTCATTCTGAGGGAACGCCAGAAATAGGGACAGCGACTCTTTTCCCAAGATGCCTCCTCGCAGCCCTGCCCTGCGCACCGTCAGTGGTCGGTAAGGGGTCATAGTCTTGAGTCTTGACATTCGCAGAGGAAAGGGGCCAAGGAGTCAAGGGTCCAAGGGCTCAAGCCGGAGAGTCATCCTGAACCGCTGACCGCCCTCCGATTTCCGATTGTCGATTTCCGACCATTGACGACTAACGGCTGACAGCCAAAGGCCGGAAGACTGCCACGCTGCGCTCGCAGCGACCTTCGGTCGGGGTGACAGTTCCTGTCCCTTGGCGGCCTTGGCGGTTCCAATCCGCTTTCCGCTGACCGCCTTCCGCTATCCGCCTGCAACGGAGGATTGCCGCAGTCGCTTCGCTCCTTCGCAATGACAGCGGGCTCTGCGGTTTTGCCTTTTGCCTTCTGCACTCTGCCCTCATCTGTGTCCATCTGTGTTTATCTGTGGTTAGATTTCCTCTTGGCGACCTTGGCGTTCTTGGCGGTTCCAATCCGCTTTCCGCTGTCCGCCTGCCGCCATCCGCACCCGACTTTGGACTGCGGGAGCAAAGCTCCCGCTTTCATAGCCGGAAGCGCGCTTCCGGCAGGCAAAGCGGCCGCGCGCTGCCGCACTCCAAAACCAGACCTTTGTGGTCTTGGTGTTTGGTCTTGCTCGTGGCGCGCTTGGCGTGCGTGGCGG
>JAUWNN010000095.1 GCA_030612625.1 Caldifarciminota bacterium | reverse complement strand
TAATCTGCGGTTCAGCCGCATCGTTGGCCACGAAAGCACGAAATCCACGAAACAGAAGTAACCGCAGATGAATACCGATGAGCGCAGATTCCTTTCCAGCCCCTATCTGTGCAATCTGCGCAATCTGCGGTTCAGCCGCATCGTTGGCCACGAAAGCACGAAATCCACGAAACAGAAGTAACCGCAGATGAATACCGATGAACGCAGATTCCTTTCCAGACCCTATCTGTGCAATCTGCGTAATCTGCGGTTCCGCCGTTTCGTGTCTTCGTGTTTCTATTCCGGTTCTTGGGTGACCTGTCTATTTCAGCACCGCGGTCTTCTGGGCAAACACGCCGGCCTGAGTTACCAGTTGCACCAGGTAGACACCGTTGCTGAGTTTCTTGCCGTCAAGCTGGAACCGGCCGCGCTGTCCCAGCACCACATTCCGGGTCTGGCTGTCTATCAGCCGGCCGTTGATGGTATAGGTGCGCAGTTCAACTTGGCCGGTTACCGGTGCGATGAACTGAACCTGGGCGGTTCTGGAAAACGGATTCGGCGTTATGTGAAGCACATAGGGCCGCTTGTCCGGCACCTCGGGCGGAGTTTCCTCGACTCCAGGCACCCGCTCACCGAAGTACTCCAGGATACGCTTGACCAGGGTCCATTTCTGCAGGTACTTGGAAGTGGAGTGGTCAATCGCCTCAAAAGGTACTGAAAAGAACACCAGACCATAATTATTCTTGTACCGAACCGCAGCCTGGACCGTTGTGTCACCATAGTCCTTGAAAAAGGCGCAGCCGACACCGTTGTTTGCCGGCCGGATTCCGTCAAGGGAACGGCCGTTGTTGGCACCGCCGCCGCCACCGGCCACCATGGTGTCGCCCATGGTGATCGGGTCGGTGGTAATGCCTACTATGAAAGGCTTGCCAGTGGAAGGGTCAACAAGCTGGGCGTGGAGGTAGTTACTGAGGAAGCTCTCGGCTGAGATGTTCTGGGCGATGTTCTGGCCTGAAATCAGGAGGTTGCCGTTGTTGTCAAGGAACTGAGCGAGATTGGTCCGGTCGGCAGCGGTCAGAGTGGTAGTCGAATCCATGCCGCAGAACCAGATGACTACCGGATAGTGCATCAGGGTATCGGCTGAAGGCGAGCCCGAAGTCTCGACATTGTAAGTATCATAAAGCACGCCATTAGAATCACAGGCTGCGAAATACCACCGTTCGTAATTCTCGCCCAGGTCGTCGTCGACGAGGAGGACCCGGGGTTCACCCGAGACAACTGAGAAGCTGGTGTCCGGATAAGCAGGGTCAGGGCAGGCGCTGACCGAAAGATAGAAGGTCAGTTCCTGGGGCGGCGAGTTCTGGGGTATGGAGAGGACGAATGAGTCGTTCGAGCAGTTTGCGCTGGACCCGGCCGGAATGTCCGGGAAGGTTGCAGTGCCTCTGATAATCTGGACATCAGGGTTGGTACAAGTCAGTGTGGCGGAAACACCGGTGGCATTCTGCCAGCCTTGAGTATTACGGTAAGTGACAATCAGGGCCGCGGTCTCATCCGGGTCAGGCCGGCCGTTGTTGTTGCCGGAGGCGTCGTTGAACCGCCAGTCAGTCATTGTCAGGTCACAGTAGTAGAGCGGAAGCACGATATTCGCCATACTAACCCGGCCTGCACCCAGTTTGCCCTGGGGGAAAAGCGGGTCAGGCATTGAGTCGCAGGCCTGATGCATCTTCAGGGTGCAGGCGACATTGGACATGGTCGGGTCAAAGGATTTCATCCAGCAGGCGACCCCGGCTGCGAGCGGAGCAGACATCGAGGTGCCGCTCATCGAACCGTACAAGCCCATGTGGCGTGGGAGCGTGGCAAGGATGCCGTCGCCCGGTGCGGCTACGTCGACCCAGGTGCCGTAGTTGGACCAGGATGCTTTCATGTCTCCACCGCTGGACGCGGCAACGTTCTCAACACCGTCGTAGCAGGCGGGATAGCGGACATATTCGCTGCCTTCGTTTCCGGCTGAGCCGTAAAGCACGCAGCCTGAATCCCAGGCGAACTGGCAGGCGTCGGCCATACCCTGATGTGATGATGATGAGCCGAAGCTCATCGAGATTGCCCAGACACCTTTAGGCACAGCGTAGTATATCGAGGAGATAGCAGCATAGATGTTGACGAAGCCACCGCCGCCGCATTTCACTACCATTGAGCGGGTATTCCAGGTTGCACCGGCAACGCCTTCTGCGTTGTTGGTGACCGCGTTGATGTTGCCCCAGCAATGGGTGCCGTGGTCGTCGTTTCCTTCGCATATCGGATTCGGGTCACCGTAGATGAAGTCCCAGCCGATAACATCGTCAGCATACCCGTTGGCGTCCTGGTCAATGCCGTCCAGGTCACCGTCAGGTGAAGGCAGGCTGTCGAACCGGCCGTTGTGGTTGATGTCCTCGAGGGTGTTTATCCAGAGGTTGTCCTGGATGTCGGGGTGGGGCCAGTCCGCACCGTCGTCAATCACCAGGTTGATGACGCTGGTGTCGCCCTTGACGACACTCCAGGCATAAGGGGCGCCGATTTGCGGCAGGTGCCACTGGGAGACAAACCTGGGGTCATTGGGTTCTTCGTCCAGCTTCATGACGCCGTTCGGGCAGGCGTATTCCACCTCGGCCAGGGCCTGGTACGACTCGGCCACTTCTTTCACATCCTGGCCCTGGTCGAACTGGATGATGTACTGGAGGTCGCAGCCGTATTTCTGTGCAATCGGACTCGGATTTGGGTCACGATATATCTGAGTGACATCGTCCACTTGCCAGTGTCGGTTCAGCTTGTCCAGGGCCGGGACACCGAAAAGGACCAGTCCGTGCTTATTGGTTGGACTGATCTTGCCGCGCAGGGCCGGATTCAGCTTGATTATGAGCTGTCCGGCCAAGTACTGTTCGCCGTCGGTCGCAGTGACCACCGGCCTTGTCAGGTCAGGCAGTGCCAGAACAACGGCAACTGCCACGAGGACAAGAGCTAGGACTCTTTTCATCATCAGATGCCTCCTGATATTTGATAGCTTATCGGCATGCAGGTCAGAACCAATCATAGAATAATGAAATAATGTGTCAATTGTTGTCGGCTACTCAGGTTTGTCTGCAGCGATGATTAGTTGTTCGGGCAGGCCGCGCAGGTTGGTAAGCTCCCAGTGCTGTTTCACGTCGCCCACCTCTTCCAGCGCCACTACCCGGAAACCGGCTGCTGCGAGAAAATAGAAATGGTCGGAAACGGCCCAGTGGTGTTGATAGCGGCCCAAGCTGCCTTGATTTGCCGGGCTGGGGATGTCCGACTCGGTTCGTTCGTAACGCCGCTGGAAATAGGAGCGGCTGACACGGGGGGAACCGGTTTCCGGTTTCCAGATCCGGCGAAAAGGGTGGTACTCGTTCACCACCAGCCGGCCGGCCGGTGCCATAACCCGATAGACTCCGGAGTAGAATTTTCCCAGGTCTTCGAGTTGAGATGCGACCTGTGCCGCATAGAAGATACTGTGAGTGCCGGCACGCAGCCTGGAAAGGTCAGTCAGTTCGGCTGACAGATACTGAAGTTCGACGCCGGTAACCTGGGAGCGAACCATCAAGAGGTCAAGCAGGCTATGAGTCGGGTCAACAACCGTGACTTTGCTACCCATTGCGGCCAGCGCAAGCGGAGCCAGGCCTTCGCCTGCTCCAAGCACGCAGACCGGTTGGCCGGCAACGGCACCAAGTAGCTCCAGTTCTATACGATTCAGAGCAAGCGACGGCATCACTACGACTCGGCGCCAGATTTCCTTGTCGTCCGGGTTGTGCTCCCAGGTGGGAGCTACCGGTGTCCAGTCTCGGCGTGAGGTGTCCTGGCCCACTGCTGTCCTAAGGACCGATGCGGTATTCAGCCAGTTCCAGTTCCTCTGTTCCGCAGACCCTCTTTACCAGACCGACTCCCGGAGCCAGCCACTCAGTGTAAGCAGTGTGGACCAGTTCGAACTCCTGAATAGAGTCGGCGAATTCAATCCGGTAGCAGTTGCGAAAGCTGCCGGCCGGAGTTGTTATGTTCTCGATGCCGGCTATGCGAGCCCCGAGTTTATGGCGGTAGAACACGGTGTCGGTGCCGAGTATCTCCACGGTATCTGTGAAAGTCTCCTGCCAGTAGTTGCCTTCAACAAAAGGGAGAATGTAGACCAGGCCGTAGCGTTCTTCAAGCGTGTACTCATCACCACCCCGGCTTATGGTCCGGAAGAAGAACTTCCGGATTTCGGTCGGTTCTTTGAGCCAGAACTCGGGGAGGAAGTCCACGCCCAGAACGATGCAGGAACGGCCGCCGATGGAGCTGTCACCCAGAACTTCGTAATAGGTGGTGTCGTTGCCGAGCAGGTACTTCCACTGGCTGCCTTCTGCCAGGGGGAAGTAGTCCTGACTCGAGCGATGCATCATCATTTCGCTGCAGGAAAGCGCGAGCAGGGCCAGCAAGAAGAAGGCGGAAGGATGAAGGCTGAAGCGAAAAGCCGATTCATCCTTCAGATTCATCTTTCGTACTTCACGGGACATAGGCTACTCCTGCACGGATTGAGAACAGTTGATTGATGGCGATATCTGATGTGATGCCCTGGCTGTTTTCCAGGAACAGTGTGTGAGCCAGACCGACTGAGAGCCGGCTCTTGCCGGCCTGCTGGACAAAGTAGATACCCAGCTCGCCGGTGCCGACTTTTCCGCGTTCCTTGCCGGACCCAAAGGTACGCTCGGCAAAGGTAAGCCCCAGCCCGAGGACCGCTTCAAAACCCCAGTCAGGCTGGCGCAGGAAACCATAGCCTCCAGAGAGAGCCAACTGGTGAAGTGAAAGCTGGTATGAATTTCTCTGGAGCCCGGGCAGGCCGGTGTACCGGTACCCGAACTCAAGCCGAACCGGACCGGTCGAGTAGCCGACATTGCCGCCCAGCAGCGCACTTGAAGAATGGAATCGTCCAAGACCACCGACCGGATAGACCCCGGCTACCTGGCCGCCGAAATCAAACCCGCCGACAACCAGGACAGCGACGAGCAGGGCAGAAACCATGGTCAAACTGTAGGCGTCTGGGACTGACTGTCAAGATTCACCGATTCGGCCGGCTGACAGACATCATTCTTTCGATTGCGGCTCTTGCCTTTCCGGCAATCTCCTCGGGT
Organism: Caldifarciminota bacterium; assembly: GCA_030612625.1. GTDB lineage: Bacteria > Hydrothermota > Tepidihabitantia > Tepidihabitantales > Tepidihabitantaceae > UBA3079. The sequence continues at coordinate 5,241 of JAUWNN010000095.1, read as the reverse complement.
ACGGTTACTTCTCCGGTTTCATCCTTCAGTGCCTGCATTGCCTTTTCGAGGCTGGTGCGTTTCATGTTCTTGCAGATGGCGTCAGGTTTGAGCGGATAGCATCTCTTTTCCGGGTGGTCGTATGAGACCCGGGCACACATACCAGCTTCGGTGCCGAGCACCAGTTCGTCATACTGTTCTGCAAGCTTGAGCATACCACCGGTCGAGGCAACACGGTCTGATGCGTTCAGCACGTCGATGGGACACTCGGGATGAGAAATCACCACCGCGTCCGGGTGTTCCTTGCGCGCCCGCCTGACATCATCCACGGTGAAGAATGCATGGACATAGCAGAACCCTTCCCAGGGAACGATATTGCGACCGGTTTCCTGGGCAACATAGGCGGCAAGGTTCTTATCTGGAACGAAAAGAATCCGACGGTTCTCCGGCAAGGAATTCACTACTTTCACCGCATTGGCCGATGTGCAGCAGATGTCGGATTCGGCCTTGACCTCGGCTGTAGTATTCACATAAGTAACCGTGACCACATCACCCATTTCTTTCTTCTTATTTCGCATTTGCTCAGCGGTTGCCATTTCGGCCAGTTCACAGCCGGCTTTGGGTTCGGGCAGGATGACGCGCGAATCAGGACTGAGCAGTTTGGCTGTTTCAGCCATGAATCTGACCCCACAGAACAGGAGGAGCGGCGCACCGGTCTGTTCTGCTTTGCGGGCAAGCTCAAGCGAATCACCGATGAAGTCGGCGATTTCATATATCTCTCGGGGCTGGTAGTTGTGGGCAAGAATCACCGCGCTCTTTGTCCGTTTCAGTTGTTTGATTTCTGTGACGAGTGTGGCTTGGTTCACGGCCGGGGTCGGCGATTCAATTCCGGTCGGCGGCGAGGCTTGGCTTGAGGTCGACCAACCGGAAAAGGTCGCCGGGTTCTGGGTTTCGGCTGCCAGGTTGAGGTTTCGTCGAGGAGATGAACAACTTCGATGTCCTGCCCGGCAAGCTGGTCCCCGATAACCCGCCGGTGGCACATTTCCGGGCTGCGCTCAGCACACAGGATGCAGCACACCCGTTTTTCCAGCTTGTTGCGGATGACGCTGAACCAGCGCCGGAACTGGTCGGTGGCGACCCAGGCCTTGTAGTTTCCGTCTCTTGGCCCGCCCAGTTCATTGCCAAGATAGATATAGTCAATGCCCTGGGAGGAGCAGAGCGCTTGCAGTCCGCTACGGCGGAAATGGTCCTCCCGGGATTCGGGCACGCGCCGGACATCGAAGACAGACTGAATTCCGTATTTGACCAGTATCCGGGTGAAGTCATGCTGAGGCCGATGGGCAGTGCCGAGGGTGAAAATTCTCATCTCAACAGGTTACGTGGAAGACCGCGCACTTGGGGCCGGAGAGGCTGTTGTATTCTGTGATTGCTTCCGGGGTGGGGGCAGCATGGAGCTGTGCGTTCAGTTCTTCAAGGAGCTTTCTGGTGGCGGGTGGCACCTGGACCAGGCCGTACTGGCCGGTGCCCAACACCAAGCCAGCTTTGGTGCCGTCAAGAACGGTGCGTGTTTCATCCGGGCTCAGCACGTGGCTTGAGCCTTTGAGATGGTGGTAGCGGTTTTCAGTGCGTCCGTCAGGGAACACGATGATGTCGTGGTCGAACCGGCCGGAGTCGGTCTCAATCCAGCCGAACCCGGAGCCCAGAATCGTCACAACTCATTCTAAATAGGAGGCAGAAGGTGTCAAGGCGTCTCAGACGCCCGGGCGGTTTCTGTGCGCAGTTCCAGGGTGATTGTGCCGAACTGTTTCTCTTGCCTGATTCGGATTTCACCCAGCCGCACCAGCTCGAGCAGAGCGATGAACATGACGACAAGCTCGGTCAGGGTGGAACTGCTCAGAGCCTGCTCGAAATCGATGGTGCCGTGGTTATGGATGAGTTGCCGCAACTCCTCCAGCTTGTCCTCGAAACGGATTTTTCTCGGTGCCACCTCGGGCATGGGACCCGGCTTGATTTTCTCAAGCAGCCGGCGGAAAGCTGTGGTAAGCAGGGAAAGGTCTTCCTTTTGGGGCGGTCGGCCGCGCGGGATGACGCTGGGCCGGGGGAATACCAGTCGCCGTTCCTGCTCCCGGTCTGAAAGAAGTCTTGCGGCCTGCTGGTACTTCCTGAACTCGTCCAGTATCTGCTCCAGGGTGACAGTGGGTGTTTCCAGTTCTTCTTCCTTCTGGCTGGGCAGGAGCCGCCGCATTTTCAGGCGGAGCAGGACTCCGGCCATCACCAGGAAATCGGCGGCCGCCTCAAGGTTGAGCTTCTGCGCTGAGCGTACGAAACCCAGGAAGTCATCGGTGAGGCGGCTGATTGGCACATCGAAAACATCCAGTTCGTTCTTGCGGACAAGATAGAGCAGGAGCTCAACCGGCCCCTCAAACATCTCCAGTCTCACTTCGTGGCCGGTCACAAAGGCCTCATGGTCGCTCAGAGCTCAACCAGTTCATACTGCCTGGTGCCGAGGTTGATTTTTTCAGCGGCCCGGAGCAGGATTTCCGGGTCGAGATGAGGATAGAGCTTTTTCAGCTTGGGCTTGATATGGTCATAGGCTGCCTGTTCGCAGGCGACCGGGTCAGCAGACGCGAAAACTCCGATATCTTCCACGAAGGGTTTTTCAGTCTGGGGGTAGCAGTCGCAGTTCGGAGTGACGCGGAGCGCGAAGTTGAGATTGAATACCTCCCGGCCCAGAAGCACGGCCCGGCAATACTCAGCCATTTTGAGTTGGAGCGTTTCCGAAGCGATGTCCCATCTGACGCGAATTGCGCCTTGGGGGCAGACCGACAGACATCCGCCACAGCCGGCGCAGCTCCGGCCGATTTTGGCCACATACTGGACGAAGTTGATAGCATCATGCGGGCAGTACGCCACGCATTCGCCGCAGGAGACGCATTTCTCCGGGTCAACAAAGGGCTTGGAGTTTGAGTGCATTCTCAGCTTGCCTGCTTTTGCGGCAAGGCCCATGGCCAGATTTTTGATGACTCCGCCGAACCCGGCGACAAAATGGCCTTTGAAATGGGCCATGTTGATGATGTAGCGAAAGCGGCGCAACCCCTGGGCAAGTTTTGCTTTCGGCACGAGCGTGGAGTCAAGCGGGACATCATAGAACTTCTCGCCGTGTTGTCCGTCCAGGATTTCAATCGGTGCCAGGGTGTTTTCCATTCCGAAACCATGCTGCTTTGCCAGCTTGATGTGGTCCCGAGCGTTCTGGCGCTGTCCACGGTAGAGTGCGGTCGTCTCGATGATGACCGGCTGCAGGTTGTAGTAGCTGACCGCAACCGCGGCCGCGCGGACAAACTGGGGGTCAAGATGATTGTCGTTACCCGCCTCGCCGAAATGCACCTTGAGCCCGATCTTCTTCTTTGGCTTCAAGCCGGCCAGAAAGCCCGAGGTTTCAAGTATCTGGCCGACCGCGGCCCGGCTCCGGTCTGCAGGAACGAAGTAGACGACCGGCTTATCGCCACTCATCATTCGATATTGAGCCATCGGATGGCACCTGCTCCTTTGTCGCAGAACGTCATTCGCAATTCGCCATTTGTCCTTACTCCCACATTCCGTGAATCCTGGCTTTGCAGAATCGGCATTTGCCGTCTACCAGATTATTCTCGAGCACGGAAAAGCCCTTACGGTGCAGAACAGTTTTGCCGCAATTCGGACAAAAGGTGCTTTCCAACCGGTGGCCCGGAACGTTGCCGACATAGACGTACTTCAGTCCTTCGTCCTTTGCGATTCGGGCGGCCTGCTCAAGGGTATGCACCGGTGTCGGAGGTGAGTTCTGCAACCGATAAGCCGGGCCGAAACGACTGAAGTGGACCGGGATTGTATCGCCGAGACTGTCCCGAATCCAGCAGCACATCTGCCTGATTCGGGTTGTGTCGTCATTCAGGGCCGGGACTACCAGATTCACAAGCTCAAGATGAGTGCCGCTTCTGGCTACTATCCGACATGCTTCAAGCACCGGTTCCATAGTTGAACCGCATACATCCCGGTAGAATTCACTGGTGAACCCTTTGAGGTCGATCTTGATGGCGTCAACCAAAGAGCAAAGCTTCTCCAGGGGTTCGGGATTGATATACCCGCCGGTGACAACCGCGGTCCTGATTCCTTTCTTGCGCGCCAGCTTTGCGATGTCGCACATGTATTCATAGAAGACGACCGGTTCGGAAAAGGTGAAGCAGATAATCGGGGCTTTTTCACGCTCAGCGATTTCCACAATTTTGTCGGGCTCCAGGTCGTAGCTGGGCAGGTCTTCGGGTGCGGACTGGGAAAGCTCCCAGTTCTGGCAGTACTTGCACATCTGATTGCAGCCGGCAGTAGCAAGGACTATTCGGGTCTTGCCGGGAAGAAAGTGGAAGAACGGGGCTTTTTCAATCGGCTCCTTGCCAATGGTGCAGGGCCGGCCATAAACAACAGAATAGAGCTTGCCTTGTTTGTTCTCCCGGACCCGGCACACGCCCCGCTGGCCCGGACCGATGATGCAGTAGCGGGGACAGAGTTGGCACCGGACCATCTTGCGCTCCAGTTTCTCATAGAACTCGGCTTCGTGTACCGGCTCAAACCGTTCTCCTTGACTTGCCTTCCCGGCGATAAGAAGCAGCAGAAGGGCTGTTCCGACTGCTGTTTTTCGTATCACTAGAAAATGAGCTGCGCAAGGACAGCGCCGATGATAACGCCCAGTCCGAAAAGGCCGCCAACGCCACAGCCGGCAAGCCATTTCGCCTTTGTCGGTGCGGCAAGGACTGCGCCGTAGTCGATGAACACTTCGGTCAGCGTGTTCGGTCCTATCTCAACTTGGTGGGTGCCGGCATCAATTGCGGTCAGGGTCCAGACCGAAGACAGCTTCTTGCCCAGGGTGCCGGTGCGGATTCGGGCGTAGATGTTCTCCAGACTGTCGTTCGAGACAATGGTCAGAAGGTATGAGCCCGGCTCGACCGGTGTCTTCTCAATCGGAGTCCGGCCCAGATAGTCTCCTTCAAGATAGACCGCCAGGCCGGGAAGGTTGGAATTGACCGCGATGTATCCTGAGTCTATGGGAGCCTGTCCCAGAACAAGGAGCACAACAAGACCGATGGTTGTCATCAAGACACGATAGCCTAACCTGGCCTGAAGTCAACTTGAGTCCTTGCGTTGTCAAACGTCAGGGTGTAACCCAGATGGGGGGACACCCGGACGTTACGTCGGCGTCCGTTTGAAAAAGATGAAGACCTGGGTCATATTAAA
>JAUWNN010000052.1 GCA_030612625.1 Caldifarciminota bacterium | reverse complement strand
GAGGCGGTCACCGAACAGACCTTTCAGCGTGCGCAGCGGCCGGAAACCGGGGAAGGCATAAGCATCGGGCAGATGTTTGATTCTGCGCATGGTGAAATCATGCCAAATTCTGACGCCTACTGCAAGCAAGACAACGTGCCGTCCTACAACGACTTGGGCCAAAACTACCCCATCAAACTACCCACACTAACCCGCGAAGAGCCGGGATATGTTGCGCCTTCGGAAATCTGGCACTTTTGCCCGACCAATGACCCGGTGTGGAATCGGATTCACCGGGCCGACCCTGACACGATTCCTTATCCTGTGGGTTACAATACCATTTTCGCCTGCCGGCCCAAGATTGGCCAGGACCCGGCAACAGGCAGGCTTTGTGCTGCCTGGTCTGAGTTCGATAGTGAGAACTTTGAGCCGGAGACCGAACTGCTCAGGGCTGACATCTGGGCTAATACTTCAACTGATAACGGCCTGACCTGGACTCCTGGGGTTCGGTTGACAGGACCGGACAATGCCAGCCGGGTCTATTTTGACCTTGCGCTGATTATCAGTGATACAATGCGTATCGTGTATCAGGAGGACAGCGTCGCCGGATTCTTTGTGGTGAGCCAGGGGCCGCCGAGTTTCAATCCGATAGTGTACATGAAAGTGCCGGTCAGTGCGATTGGGGTTGAGGAAACCGAAGGTCGTCTTTCATACAGGCACCAAGGCTTGCGAATCTGGCCGAATCCGGCCAGAGAGAAAGTGGTGTTCGAGTTCGGGTATGGCAGCAGGCAGGCGGCACACCTGAAGGTCTATGACATTCTCGGGCAGCTTGTCTATGATTGTGACCCGAACCGGTACGGGAAAACGGGCAGCCTTGTCTGGAACCTGCGCGATGCTTCAGGTGAATACCTTGGGCCGGGCGTGTATGTTGCATGTCTCAGAGCCAATGGCGAGACATTGACCGAGAAACTGACCATTGTGAGGTAGTATGTATCAGGTATTGAGGAGGGTCTGATGAAATGCAATCATAAGGTTTTCCTGGCTGCCGGTTTCGCTCTGCTGTTGGCTGCTCAGGGTGCTACAGCGACCGACTTTGTGGTCGGAGCTATTGATACCATCGGCGGGACGACTTATGACTGGCAGCTTGGCGGGCCACCATACCGGATGATTTGCAATTCGCCTGACTATGGTATTCATGTGCTTTGGATGTATTCGGCTTCAACTCAGGCGAACTTCCCAGACCGGAACATGCGGTACAATTTCTATGACTATGCGGCCAGCGCCTGGAACTGGATTGACCCGGACTATATGCAATCGGGCTTGAATGTGTTCACCGGCCGTGTCGGGTATGGCAACATCGACGCCGACCCGAGTACCGGTGTGGCGGTCGTTTCATGTCACGCCGGCGTGCCCATCCATCCGGATGTTGCGCGTGACCTCGCACCGGGTGCCGGCACCTTTGAGTACTGTACCGGTTTGCCGGTCATGGATGCCTACTTGTGGCCATTCATCTCGGTTGGTCAGAATTCCACCATCCACTGCGTTTGCATTGACGATGCGAGCCGGAACATGATTCACTACAGCCGTATAGCCGACTGGTGCAACTGGGATAGCGCGCGCGGGATGGCAGCTCCGCAGCCAGACCCGGATTTCCCGTGCCACAACATCGCGGCATCCGATGTGAGCCACAAGGTAGTACTGACCTGGACATTCTCCGGAGGGTCACCGGACCCCGGGTTCTACCGCGAGTCCTTTGACGGCGGCACGACCTGGGAATTTCCAACCGAGCTTCCCTGGCCCCCAGCTTACGGCGGGGACACGGCCACTTCGTTCCATATCACTTCGCTCTTCCCTTATTATGACCGGCAGGACCGGCTGCACATCGTTACCGGTGTCATGCCGTACGTCGGAGGTCACGGATTCATCCTTCCGGCCGACATATGGCACTGGTGTCCTGACAACACGCCGAACTGGGTCAGAATCCACCGGGCCGAGTGTGACCCGGCTCATCTTCAGGCTCAGGTAGGGTACAATGCGATATATGCATGCCGGCCGACTATCGGCGAGGACTCACGCGGCCGACTGCACGTTGCCTGGGAGCAATTCGACTCGTCCAATGTCGAGCCCGGGCCGCCACCGCTCTTGCGGGCCGATATCTTCTATTCCCATGATAATAGTGACAACGGTCAGACTTGGGTCCCGGGAGTAAAGATTACCGAGCGGAATACTACTTCGCACCGGTTTCCGTGCATCATTGATTACCTAAGCGGCGATACGGTCTACATCGCTTACATGATAGACCTGCATGCCGGATTCTTTGTTCAGGGTGGAGGGCCGGTTACGAACAACCCGATTGTGGTGCACAAGCTACCACTAATGGGCATTGAGGAAGCGCCGGGGGCGATGCTGCGCTCTCTCGAACTATCCGCAAGGCCGAACCCGTTCTCGCACCACACAAGCCTGGACTATGCGTTGCCAGGCCCCTGCCGGGTGAAACTGGAAATTTATGACATGGCCGGCCGCCGGGTCGGACAACTGGTCAACCGGTTTCAGGTTGCGGGTCGGTATTCGGTGAACTGGCACCGGGCGAATCTTTGTCCGGGCGTGTACGTAGCATGTCTCAGAGCCAATGGCAGGACATTGACCGAGAAACTGACCATAGTGAACTAGGAATGCTTGAATGGCAGCTTGACATCGTGAAGCGCCAGGTTATTCTGAGCTTACAGTGAAAGTTAATCTCGCCGGTTACAACATCGAACATGAGCTTGCCCAGAAAGTGGCCAGGCGCGGTCAGGCCGTGCCCACGCCCGAAACCATCTCGGCCGCTTATGCCCGGGTGAGCCGGAGCACGAAATCGGTTGACGAACTCAGGCACGAGGCGCGCAAGGAGATTTCCCGGGCCCGCAGGTCAAACCAGACGATTGTGTTCGAGATGGGGCATCATTCGGTTGCCGAGCACGCGGTGTTCAATTTCGATATTATCGGCATATCCCGGCTTGCGGTCGAAGCGATTGAGCATCACCGGCTGAATGCGTTTACCGAGAAGTCGCAGCGCTATGTCGGCCTGACCGACGATTTCCTGGTGCCGGAAGAGATTCAGGATTCTGACCTGCGGGATGAGTTCGTGAGCATGGTCAAGCTGCAGAACCGCTATTACCACCTGCTCTATGAGAAGCTGCAGCAATACCTCAAGGACAAGCATCCGGACTGGAAAGACGACCCGGTCAGGCTCGACAATGCGGCCAAGGAGGATGCGCGGTACATCACTTGCCTGGCCACAGAAACCCAGCTCGGGATGACCATTAACGCCCGCAATCTGGAGTTGATGATACGGCGGTTTGCGGCGAGCGACCTGGCTGAGGTGAGGGCTTTGGGTATGGAGCTTCACAGGCAGGCGGTACGGGTCGCGCCTTCGCTCCTGGTTTTTACCGGCCCGACTGAGTATGAGAAAGCCACCTATCCGAGGTTGCAGGAGTATGCCGCCGATTTTATGGTCCCGGCTTTCCCCCGGAGGCCCCGGAACTTCATCGTCTATTCGGCTTCGGATGTGACCCTTGTGGACTACACCCCGAATGCGGACAACAAACTGCTGGCCGCGCTGATGCATACTTCTGCGAAGGTGTCTTTTGCCGAATGTCTGGGCCGGGTTGAGCGGCAGACCCTGGCGCGCAAGAAGGAGATTTTCAAACTGGCGTGCCGGGATATGCAGGCTTATGATGCGGTGCTGCGGGAGTTCGAGCACCTCTATGTGACATTTGAGCTGGTCATATCGGCTTCCTGTTTTGCCCAGCTCAAACGGCACCGGCTCACTTCGGTGACCTGCCAGCCCTACAACCCCAATGTCGGCTGGACGATTCCCGAGTCAGTGGCCGCAATGAAAGAGCACAAGAACTTCAAGGAAGTACTTGCCCGGACCGAAGAGACTTTCGCCCAGCTCGCAGAGCATGACCCGGCCTCGGCCCAGTATGTTCTGACCAATTCCCACCAGCGCCGGGTTGTGGTGACCCTGAATGCGCGTGAGCTTTACCATATCGCCCGTTTGCGCGAAGACATGGCGGCCCAGTGGGACATCCGTGACATTGCCTGCCGGATGGTGGAGCAGGCGCGGCACGTGATGCCTCTGGCTCTGACCCTGGCCGCGGGCAAGGATAACTATGCGAAAGTGTATGAGGATTTCTACGGCGAGCCGCCGGCAGTGACCAGCCTGGAGCTTCCGGTTGCCCGACCGCTTCCGGCAAAGACTGCGAGGAAGAAAACCGCCAAAAGCCCTAAGAAGAAAACCGCCAAGGCCGCCAAGAGCGCCAAGAGTATTAAGAAGAGAACCGTTAGGACCGGCAAGAAGAGAACCACCAAAAGCCCTAAGAAGAAAACCGCCAAGGTCGCCAAGAACGCCAAGAGTACTAAGAAGAACACCGCTAGGACCGGCAAGAAGAAAACCACGAAGGTCGTGAAGAACGCCAGAAGTGTCGCCAGGAAAAGGGCAACCAGGAAAAAGAAAAGGGGGTAGGCTGTGCAGGTCAGAACACTCAAAGAACTGAAGAAGGCTGCCAAGGAAGGCACGGTTGAAATCGTTGTTGCCAACCCGGCGCTGGCCCGCAATGTGCGCACGTGGGAAACCATCCGTAAAACCGCCAACATCCTTGTGTTCGTAATTCTGGGGCTGGCGATATTCGCCTGGGCCAATCCGATCGGTTGGCCTTTTCTCAATACCGACCCGGTAAGGCTTGCCCGGCAGATAATGCTCGGGCTCGGGCTGGTGCTGATATTCGCCGAATACTTCCTGCCGGTTGTCCGTCACTACAAGATTTCCGGCCGTGACGAAGTCGGGCTCAGGCTGCTGAACCGCAAGACCAAGTAGTCACAGCCCGAATCTCCCGCCAACCGCTGACCGTCAACGGCTGACAACTAACAGCTTACCGCCGACCGTATTCCGCCTGCCGCCTTCCGCACTCCGCCTTTTGACTTGGGCTCTCCTCTGTGTTCAGGTCTGCGGTTCTGCCTTTTGCACTTTGCAATCTGCAATTTGACCTCTGCCTTCGCGTCCTTCGTGCCTTCGTGGTGAAATTCTCCCCTTGGCGGCCTTGGCGGTTCCTGTCTGGAATTCGGCATTCGCCGCTCGACATTCTCCCGTCTTCGGCCCTGTGGGAGCGACATCCCTGTCGCGATTCCGTCAATTTGCCTTCTGCTCCTTCCGTTCGCCACTCGCAATTCGTAATTCGCCATTCCTCCTCATCCTTCCGTGTGTTGACAACCATCCATCTGTTCCGTATTCTGGCAGGCGATGAGAACAAGCACCCCAAACAACCCGGACCACTCAGTTGGCAAATGCAGGGCCGAGCCCGAATTCGAGCTTGACTTTGTTTCCTTATAGGGTAACATAGTGCTGACTCGTGAGGAACTGTGTCGTGGTCGAAAGTACACCGTGTTTGCGCTCGTTGCGGATGGCGGTTGCGAGGTCACGGACTACCTTCTCGCGTTGCCGGAGGACGTGCGTCTGAAGATGCACGCAGCCATCAAGGGGCTTGCTGACCAGGGCTTTGTGCCGAACCAGCAGAAGTTCAGGCGGCTGGAGGCCGGGGTCTATGAACTGAAGTTGCGAAATCCTCCGGTCAGGCTGTTTTGCTTCCAGGATGGCCCGGACTGGGTCTGCACGCACGGTCACACGAAGCCCGGCATGCGGGAATTGCAGTCCCACATCGCCAAGGTCAGGGCGCTGAGGAAGCGGTATCTGGAGGAAAAAGCATGAGCATCAGCAGTATCGAACGGTACCGGGAATGGGCACGCCGGATAGAGAATGACCCGCGCTTTGTCGCGGAGCAGATGAAGCTGACCTTTGCCAACGACCTCGTACTGCTACTTGAGGCCCGTGGACTCAAGCGGACCGAGCTGGCAGAGAAGCTGGGCACGAACCGTGGCTACGTGACCCGGGTGCTCAACACCGAGTACAACCTGTCAATTGAGACGATGGCGAAGATTGCTCTCGCGCTCGACGCGCGCATTTCGCTACGGATGCTTCCACGCGAGGAAGTGGAACGTCGCAGGCGTTCACCTGTTCCTGCCCGCACTGCGCGCCGGCGCGGACGGCAGCGTGACTTCGTCGCCGCGGACAGACCGGCCCGCACCCGGCGTTGAGCGTAATGCGTAGAGCGTAACCGGAGCGTCAATTGCCTCGCGGCAAGCTTGAGCTGTCCCGGGTCAGGTTTGCACTTTGCCTTCTGCTTTCAGCCTTCTACCACTCGACCCCTTGAATCCTCGAATCCTGGGACCCTTTCCTCTGGTTCATCCTTCCGTATGTTGACAACAACCCATCTGTTCCGTATTCTGGCAGGCGATGAGAAAAGGCAGTGCGAACAGTAAGACTGGATTCTTGAGGATAGGCATTCCATTTACGAATCTCCTTCAGCTTCTGGCGTAGCTGCGAATATGGAAAAGGCACGGGCAAAGGCTATCCAGGCATACCTCACTAGGCTGCGCAGGGCGGTTAAACGGGGCGACGCTACAGAAAGCACCCACCGCCGCACGCTCCAAGACCTGGTTGAAGGGCTGGAAAAAGGCATCGTCTGCGTCAACGAGCCCAAAGGCTCAAAAGCCGGGCATCCGGACATGAAAGTGGCGCTCGGCGAAACCCCGCTCGGGTTCATCGAGACAAAGGACATCGGCCTGAACCTGGACGAGATTGCGGAATCAAAGCAACTTCGGCGCTACCGTAAGAACATCCCGAATCTCATCCTTACCGACTACCTCGAATTCCGCTGGTATCACAAGGACGGCCTGATGGACAAGGCCCGGCTCGGCGCACTTCTGTCCGGCAAGAGGATTCAGCGCATTGACGGCGGAGATGAACAACTTCTCACCCTGCTCGACAATTTCCTCAAGGCCGATGTCAAGTCCATCGCCAGCCCGAAAGAACTCGCCGCACGCATGGCCGTGCTTGCCCAGCACGTACGCAAGCATATTGTCAAAGCCTTCGAAACCGAGACCGCGGGTGGAGAACTCCATGCCCAGTTCGAGGCCTTCCGCAAGGTCCTGCTGCCTGACCTGGACACAAAGAAGTTCGCGGACATGTACGCTCAGACCATCTGCTACGGCATGTTCACCTCCAAGTGCAACACCGCTCCCAACATCGCCTTTGCCCGAGACAACGCGGCCAGCTATCTGCCTGATACCAATCCGTTCCTGAAGAAGCTTTTTGGCAACATCATGTCCGACCGGCTCAACTCGCAAGTCCGGTTCGCTATCGATTCCATTGCCTTTCTGCTCAACCACGCCGACGTCGCGGCAATCCTCCGTGATTTCGGCAAGCACACGCGCAAAGAAGACCCGGTGGTCCACTTCTACGAGACATTCCTGGCCGAATACGACTCCAAACTCCGTAAGTCACGCGGAGTGTACTACACGCCCGAGCCAGTGGTTTCATACATCGTCCGTTCGGTGGACTGGCTTCTCAAGGAGAAGTTCAACAAGCCCGACGGGCTTGCCGACCCATCGGTCATCGTCCTTGACCCGGCCTGCGGAACCGGCACGTTCCTCTATGCGGTCATTCAACTGATTCACGAGCGGGTCAAGCGCAAGGGCCAGTACGGCTCATGGTCCGCTTACGTCCGCGACAGCCTGCTGCCTCGCATCTTCGGGTTTGAACTGCTCATGGCCCCTTACGCGATCGCACACCTCAAGCTCGGCCTGCTGCTTAGGGAAACCGGGTATGATTTCAGTGGCGATGAACGCCTCGGCATCTATCTCACCAACACGCTCGAAGAGGCTGAATCCAAATTCCAGGAGGGCTTTTCTCGTTGGATTTCCAAAGAGGCCAACGAAGCGATTACCATCAAGAGCGAGAAACCCATCATGGTGGTCTTGGGCAATCCTCCCTATCAGGGGCACTCGGCGAACCGAAGCTGGGTTGACCTCGAATTGCAGCCTGGAGCGGAGTACTATGTGCCGACCAACGACTTCAAGAATTCCCCTGCAGGTTTCGTGCGCAAGACTGTCAGAGGGTCTACGTCTCGGCATACGAGAAAGGCCAAACCTAGACGGCTCTGCCCTAGCCTTACATTCATAGGCCAACTCATCCGTAGCTATTATGCGGTTGACGGAGGCACGCTTGATGAAAAAAACCCGAAGTGGCTACAGGATGACTACGTCAAGTTCATCCGCTGGGGCCAGTGGCGCATCGAACGCACCGGCGAAGGTATCCTTGCCTACATCAGCAACAACGGCTACCTCGATAACCCAACCTTCCGGGGCATGCGCCAACAACTACACCGTGCCTTCACTCAGATACAAGTGCTGGACCTCCATGGAAGCCTTAAGGCCCAAGAACGCTGTCCAGATGGCTCGAAGGATGAGAACGTCTTCGACATCCAACCCGGCGTCGCCATCGGCATCTTCACGAAGCACGGTGGACCCTCTGGTTCAGCATCGGTCAGCCACGCGGAATCTTGGGGACTGCGTGAGCACAAGCACCGTTGGCTGTCGTCTTCGGACATCCGCAGGACAAAATGGACTCGCATCGCACCGACCGCCCCTTTCTACTTATTCGCACCTCAGGACGCAAGGCTGCGTCAGGAGTATGAGCGAGGTTGGTATATACGTAGCGCCATGCCACTAAACGGCGTTGGAATGACCACTGCCCGAGACCACCTAGTTATCGACTTCGAACGGGAGCCGCTTCTAGAGAGAATGCGACTGTTCAGGGATTCGAGGGAGAGCAACACGGACTTGTGTAGGGCTCTAGACATACCAATGAAGAAAGGGTGGAATATCAACGTAGCACGGGAGAAGATGGGCCACGAACGGCGACTGGCCCAATTCCTTCAGCACATAACCTACCGTCCTTACGACAATCGTCTCATATTCTACCATGATTCCGTAGTCTGGCGGACAGTCAGGAAGATCATGAAGCACATGCTGGCTGGTCGGAATCTCGGGCTGACCGTGGGACGAGCCGGGCAAGTTATCGGCCAGGATGACTGGGACATCGTGCACGCTACGCGTCACATGACGGAGTTCAACATGTTCCGACGAGGCGGGAACTGCCTTCATCCCCTCTACCTCTATTCGACTGCCGACAAGAAGCACCTGTTCGATGACACCGAACCGACTGATGCGTCTGGCCGGCGGCCGAATCTAGCACCAGGGTTTGTCGCCGCAATGGAACAGAAGCTCGGGCTGACGTTTGTGCCTGAGCAGACCAAAGCGGTAAGCGGTCTCTTCGGTCCCGAGGACGTATTCAACTACATCTACGCCGTGTTCCATTCGCCGACTTATCGGAAGCGGTACGCCGAGTTCCTGAAGATTGACTTCCCGCGCGTGCCGCTGACGTCGTCCAAGCCACTGTTCCGCAAGCTGTGCAGGCTCGGCGCAGAGTTGGTCGCTCTGCACTTGATGGAATCTCCGAAGATGGACAGGCTGGTAACGAAGTACCCGAAGTCCGGCAACAACGCTGTGACCAAGGTGAGCTACAGTGATGAGACCAGGCGGGTGCTCATCAACGACGACCAGTACTTCTCAGGCATCCGGCCCGAGGAGTGGGAGTTCCATATTGGCGGGTACCAGGTGCTGGCCAAGTGGCTCAAGGACCGCAAGAAGGCGAAGCGCAAGCTCTCGAAACCCGACATCGACCACTACCAGCGCATCGTCGTCGCCATCCGCGAGACCATCCGCCTGATGTCCGCAATTGACAAGGCCATCCCGAAATGGCCGATTGAGTAGGAAGTTCATGGCGACAAGGAAGACCGCCCGAACCAACGAGACACCACGTTCCTTCGTTCGCTGGACCGCGTCGGAGTTGCGCATCGTTGACCGTTTCGCCCGGGCCATCATCCGGGGTAAGTATCCGAATGCGGCTGCGGCAGTAGCAGACTGCCGGCACACACTAGCGCGGGCCGGCTTGCCGTTCCACCATCCACCCTTACAGGTTGGTGATAAGTTGTGGCGTCGGGCGCGCTACCTTGGCCGCGAGCCGTGTATCGCGTACTGGAGTTCTGATGAGGATCAGGTCGTTGATCGGTTCGCCCATTCTATCGCCGATGGTGAGTACCCGAGTGCCAGAGCGGCGACCGCCGACTGCCGGAAGGCGCTTGCCGAGGCAGGACTGACGCGCGGCCGGCATGACAGCGCAGTGGAGAATAGGCTTGTTGTCCGGTCACGCGCATACGGACGGGCACCGGCGTACACGCGCTGGACTTCTGGGGAGGTAAAGATAGCCGAACGGTTCGCGCGGGCCCTTGTCAGAAGTAAGTATCCAAGCATGACCGCGGCGGTTGCTGGCTGCCAGTGCGCACTCAAGCAGGCTGGATTCAGGACCCGCCGAACGTCCCACGCGGTCAGGGCTGGACTCTCGGAACGCAGCCGAGCTCTTGGCCGGACCATTCGGGACCTGCGATTCACGCCACAGGAGAAGCGGGTCATTGACCGTTTCGCCCGCGCCATCATCAACGGTAGGTACCCCGGCGCAGTCGCGGCAGTTGCTGACTGCCAACGGGAACTCGGGCGAGTCAGACCCTCCGAGCGAAGAGCAGCCGTGACGCTCGCGATAAGACTTCGAATCAGGGTACGGGCATTGGGCAGGATTCAAACGCACAATCCCTGGACTCGGGAGGAGAATCGACTCATTTCGTGCTTTGCCGAACGGGTAGTCAGGGGACGATACCCCGGTGCTCCGCAGGCGGCTGTGGACTGCAAGGCGGCGCTTGACCGCCTCCGTTACAGGCATCAGGACCGCCAAGGGCCGCTGCCGGTGCGGACCGTGGAGAAAGTCACCGACCGTCTGTGGGCCAGGCTCGCAAGGCTCGGTACGCCCCGGGCGCATAGGCTGTGGAGTGCTGCCGAGCTGCGGGTGATTGACCGCTATGCCCACGCCGTCATCAAGCACCGCTACCCCACTCTGGCCAGCGCGGTTCCAGACTGCTGGAAGGCCGTCAACCGACTCGACTCCGCGGTCAGGGAGCGACGTTCCGGCAAGCGTGATAAACTGGCCGTGCGTTCGCAGCAGACGGTGCACTCCCAACTGTTCGACCGGACAAGGGAGATTGCACACAATCAGATCCCGCAGCGGCGGTGGACCGCGGACGAAGACCGTCTCGTGACGAAATGGGCAAGGAAGTACGACCTGCATCGCCGCGGCAAGCTCCGGATGAACATCAAGACTATCGCCGGGATGTTGCAGGCAGAGCTCGGACGGCGGGACTACTACCGGAGTCTCCGCGCCTGCATCTCCCGAGTGTACGAGGGGCGCCGACGACTCCGACGCAGGCCTGGCCGCAAAGCATGACCCACCAGTCGCGACCCCGCTACGACGTCGCCATCCGCCTGATGTCCGCAATTGACAAGGCGATACCCAAGTGGCCAATTGAGTGAGGTGCGAGATGAGCTTGACACGCGGCGAGCAGGCGCTAACTTGACGCAGGTGTATCAATGACTGAAATACCACTGATAACTGTCGGCTACGAGGGAATGACGACCGGGGAGTTCGTCCGGACGCTACGGCGGAGCAAGGTGCAGACGGTTATCGATGTCCGGTTTATGCCTCTGAGCCGGAAAAAGGGGTTCTCCAAGACGGCATTGGCCTCCCTGCTGGCAGAGAACGGCATAGCGTATACCAGTATGCGCACACTGGGGACCCCACCCAACATGCGAAAGCGGTACAAGGAGACCGGTGACTACCATTGGCTGGCCGTGCACTACCTTCGGTACTTGCAGGACCAAGAGAATGCCGTTGCCGAACTCTACCGGTTGGCGGTCGCAGGCGGGTGCTGTCTGCTCTGCTACGAGCATGAGCCGGGTACGTGCCATCGGGCAATTCTGGCACAGGAGCTGACGCGACGCAACGGCCACCGGTTCCGCATACAGCACATCTAGTCTTGCTCTGGACGACCAAGCGCATTCTCGTCACGGTGAAGGCGACCCCGAATTGGCCGATTGAGTGAACCGTGCTGCGGGACAACGATCCAGACAAGTGGACCTACCAGGAACATACCCGCGTGAAGCACGCGCTGCTCGAGAAGTACTTGCGTGCCTGGATTCCGATTCTCGGGAAGAGGAACCCCACGATAGCCTACTTCGATGGGTTTGCAGGACGCGGTGAGTACACGGATGGCTCTCCTGGATCGCCTGTTCTCGCCCTGCAACTCGCCGACAAGCTCGCGGACAGCTTCGGCAGGATTGTGCTGCGATTCGTAGAGCAGAACGAGGACAACTTCGCAAACCTGCAGAGTGTCATCGAGCAAGAGCTTGCAGTGCTCAAACATCGTCAGAAGGTCGACGTTCAGATGACGCACGGTGACTTCGACCGAACGATAGATGGACTTCTGGGCTTCCTTGAAGAACACAAAGCCTCTTCGGTGCCATCGTTCTTTTTCATTGACCCATTCGGCTTCACGGGAATCCCACTGGAGACAATCGGCAGAATCCTGCAGGCAGAGAGAACCGAGGTCTTCCTGACACTGATGAGCCGCGACATCAACAGGTTCCTCGGCCTGCCCGAGCTTGACCGGACGTTCTGCTCATTGTTCGGGTCTGGCGGATGGAAACCGCTTATCAAGCGCAGGGACCGCGAGCAGGCTCTTGTGGAGCTCTATCGCGCACAGCTACACGAGCAGGCCCATGCATCCTTCAGCGTCCACTTCAAGGTCTGCAGCCAGGACAGATGCGGAACGCTGTATCATATGCTTCACGCGAACAACAGCTTCAAGGGCCACCACATCATGAAGAGCATCATGTTCAACCAGGGCGTCGATGGGACGTTTGCATATCTTGGGCGGGATGACCTGGCCGAGCGCACTCAGACCAAGTTGTTTGACACGCACGACACAGAAGTGCTGCGCAACGAACTCCTGGCCAGATTCGGTGGACAGACACTTGGGTTTGAGAGTATCATGGAGAAGATGTGCTATCCGTGGTACGAAGAGCAGCCCTTCATCGAGAGGCACTACCGCGAGGTCATCAAGCAGTTGGAGAAGGATGACTTAGTCAGCCTTGAGCGAGTATCCTCCAAGCGCACCGGCCTCAAGGGCAGAGACCGTGTCACTTTCAAGGAAGCGGACGGCTAGTATGGCGGCCTACTCCACCATCGAATGGACTCACGCTACCTGGAATCCGGTGACCGGGTGTTCTAAGGTCAGTGCTGGCTGTGCCCATTGCTATGCCGAACGGCTGGCCAAGCGGCTGCAGGCGATGGGGAATCCGAACTACAAGAACGGGTTCGAGGTAACCTTGCATCCGCATATGCTGGATGTTCCGTTTTCGTGGAAGAAACCCAGGATGGTGTTTGTGAACTCAATGAGCGACATGTTCCACGAGAAAGTCCCGCTCGACTTCATTAGGCAGGTGTTCGCTGTGATGGAACAGTGCCGGCAGCACACCTTTCAGGTTCTTACCAAACGCAGCCGCAGAATGAAAGCACTGACCCAGCTACTTCCGTGGCCCGACAATGTCTGGATGGGCGTGACTGTAGAGGACAACCGATGCGTGCACCGCATTGAGCACCTGAAGCACGTGCCTTCGAAGGTCAGGTTCCTCTCTTGCGAGCCGTTGATTGCCGATGTCGGCCACCTGCCACTTGACGGCATTCACTGGGTCATTGTGGGCGGGGAATCCGGGCCGGGCGCAAGGCCGATGAAAAGGGAATGGGTAAAGTCGATACAGAAGCAGTGCGATATGGCCGAGGTGTCATTCTTCTTCAAGCAATGGGGCGGAGTGCGGAAGCATCTGAACGGTCGGGAACTGGACGGCCACACCTACAGTGAGTTACCTCCAGCGCTGAATCTGGCACGCCAGGCTGCTCAGCTTCAGCTTGCTGGAATCTGAACGAGAAGACCCGGAGATAGGGGAACATAGTACCCTTTTCCGCCCACCGCAATTCGCCGACCGCTGACCGCGGAGAGATTGCCACGGCCACCTGCGGTTGCCTCGCAATGACACGAAGGACCAACGGCTGACGGGCCGCAGCCATCGGCCACATCTTCAAGGCTCCTCATAATATAGTTTCCCGTTTTGGTGAAAATGGACACAAGAATCGGATTCCCGCTGGGAAAACGGCTCCGGGCCGGGCCTGCCCTTTATCCGGAAATGTAACTCTATTGTCCTACAAAGAAGCGGGATTCCCGCTGGGAGAGCGGCTCAGGGAGCCGTTCCCAGGTCCCCCTGGGGGCTCTCTCCCTTGCTCTCTGCATCGGACTCTCGCTCGGTCTGTGTTAGCACCGATTGAAAAATCCCCAAAATCACCGATGTAAAATTCCCCACCCCTGACCGAAAGGAGTAAGGTTGTGGATGGAATGACCGATGAAAGGTCGGCTATAATGCCTCCATTAAAGGAGGTAGTTGTGATTAAGC
>JAUWNN010000014.1 GCA_030612625.1 Caldifarciminota bacterium | reverse complement strand
GATAGAAATGAATCCCCACTTCGTGGCCAGACTGGGGCTGAGAATCGGATGCTAGTCCCACTATGAATCCCAGGAAGCCATGTTCTTGACAGTATTTCCCCACCGCTTCGCGTCCATTGGGGTTCTCCGACAGGCTCCTAGGTCCGCTCAGCCTACACGAGATTGATGCGATTCGGGGCGGTGCCGGCATCGAGGACTGGTCAGCACAGCCGTGCGCTGGAGCGACCTTGGCCGACCTCGACACGGCGGCGGTCGGCTTTGCGCGGACGCAGTATCTGCAGAAGCACCAAGCGTTGGCTGCCGAAGCTGCGCAGTGGAGTGATGAGGCGTTTCTGACCAAGGCGAAGGTCTGTATCGCTGGTCAGGTCACCCGCACGGCGGTTGTGCTTCTTGGTCGCCCGGAAGCCGAACGCTTCCTCTCCCCAGCCGTTGCCGGCATCACGTGGGTACTGAATGACCAGCAGGGGGTGGCACGCGATTATCAGCACTACGGTCCGCCTCTGATTCTGGCCGTAGGGGAAGTGTTCTCCAAGGTTAGAAACCTCACTTACCGCTACATGCCGGACGCAACACTGTTTCCGAAAGAAGTCTCGCAATATGACCCTTGGGTTCTGCGCGAGATGCTGCACAATGCGATTGCCCATCAGGACTACACCAGATCGAGCCGCGTCAGCGTGGTGGAGGAGCCGGTGTCGGTACTGGTCACCAACGCTGGCGAGTTCTTGCCCGGAAGCGTAGCACAGGTGCTTACGTTGGACGCACCACCTGCATTCTACCGAAACCGACTGCTGGCGCAGGCGATGGTCAGTTTCAACATGATTGATACTATCGGCAGCGGCATCAAACGCATGTTCACGAAGCAGCGGGACCGTTTCTTTCCGATGCCGGACTACGACCTGAGCCAGCCCTGGCAGGTTTGTGTCAGGATTACGGGGAAGGTTATTGACGAGAGGTACACCCGTTTGCTGATGCAGCGATTGGACCTCAGCCTGGCCGACGTGATTGCACTCGATACGGTGCAGAAGCACCGGGTCCTGACCGAGGAAGAGTTCAGGTCAGTCAAAAGCAAAAGGTTGGTGGAGGGTCGCCGGCCAAACCTGTTCGTATCGGCCAAAGTCGCCGCCGCGACCGAAACGTGGGCCGACTATGTCCAGAAGCGGGCTTTCGATAAAGACTACTACAAGCGGCTTGTCACGGGCTATCTGAAGAAGTGCGGCATAGCCACGAGGCATCAACTGGACGGCCTGCTTGTGAAGAAGCTGTCCGATGCTCTGACCCCAGAACAGAAGAATACCTTCATCCAGAACCTCTTGCAGGAGATGCGGCGTGCCGGGACAATCAGGGTTCGTGCCGGGGGGGCGAGTCGAGGTCCTGGTGCCACCTGGGAGTTGTATAGGCCGGAACAAGAAAATGTCGATTAGACAAGGTTCCTATACAATTCCTATACAACTACCCGATGTAACCGCCGTTGGAACGTAGCTTATGCGGTATGGACCTCCCATTGGTCGGGCGGCAGTATCGGACACTACTTGCACAACCATTGGCGACCAAGCTCTGCTCTGCCAGTCCCTACTCGCCCTGTTCTGTTCCATCAAGTGCCCGGGCAACATCATCCTGAAGACGTTCGACCTGATGAAGGAGTTGCGAGAGAGGGGTGTTACCGTCATCGGCGGGTTCCATTCGCCGATGGAGAAGGAGTGTCTGAGCATCCTGTTGCGCGGCAATCAGCCAATCATCATCTGCCCGGCCCGCAGCATCGAGACCATGCGCATTCCCAAGGAATGGCGGAAGCCGCTGACAGACGAACGGCTTCTAGTGCTGTCACCGTTCCCGGCGAAGGAGAAGCGCAAGTCCTCTAAGCATGCCGAGGACCGCAACCGGCTTGTCGCCGCGCTTGCCGGTCGCGTCCTCGTCCCCTACGCCGCACCCGGCGGCAAGACCGAGCAGCTCTGCCGCACAATCATCTCTTGGGGCAAACCGCTCTACACGTTTAACACCAAGCACAACGAAGATCTGCTCGCGCTGGGGGCGAGGCCATTCGAAGTCAGTTCCGTAGCCACAAAGGAGGTAAGATGAAACAGCAGATCAAGAAGAAGGAATCGTTCGGCAGTGTAGCAATAGATCGCTTCAGTCCGCCTCAGGGCGATAACGCGCCCAAGGCCATCAACATCACCATCAGCTTCGAAGAGGCGCTAAAGCTGCACCTTGGCATCGGGCAACTGCTCGGGCACCTGAACGGCTACAAGCGCTCCACGACACAGGGAAAGCGCGCTGCGGTAGGCCTCTGCGTCTACACACAGTTGAAGCGCGTCACGATCTACGAGGCGAAGCTGGCGAAGTGAACAGGCGATTCCGGGGGGTCGGAACTCCGGGAGCGTTTTCTCCTTAAAGCCCGTTCCGTAACAACCTGTCGCCGACCGCGTCTTTCCCGTCCTCTTGCAGCGCCGGACGTTCGCCGACAGCCCCACGGGGTACTGGCTTCCCTGAGTGGCCCGGAGGGTGGCTGGGGTAGGAGCCAGGGCAGGCACTACCGGGGCCGCTATCCGGGCCGCCAGCCGGAGTGCTATCCAGGTCACAGGGATAGGCGCTATCCGGGCCACTTGGATAGTCACTATCCTGGCCACCTGGATAGCGACTTAGGTAGCCGTTATCCCGGCCGCCAGGAGGGTTACCCCGAGGGCCATCCCGGGGGCGCAGGAGGGGGGAAATTCAGAATCCGGGTAACAAATGACAGGTGAGTGGCTTAGCCGGACAACCCGGGTTGCGCCTTCCGATAACATATGTTATCATCGGGTTGGAGGAAATTCCGCTATGAAGCACATCATTACGACGTTCTTTTTCCCAGTCGAGTTGGGCGTGCGATTGCGTGAGTTGCGCGGGCGAGTCGGGCTGAGTTTGGAGGAGTTGGCGCGCCGGATGGGTCGCCGGCCGGGCTATCATCACCATCTGGGCCGGCTGGAAGCGGGTCGGCTGCGGTTCCCGACGCTGGCGCTGGTGACGGACTACCTGCGTGCCTGCCGGGCGTCGGTGGCCGACATCGCGCCGTTTCTTGACCGCTATGCGGCTCTGCCGCCGGTGCGCGAGGATGCCGCCCGCGAGAGTGTGCTCAAAGAGCTTGCGGTCCTGCCGGGCCGGGTCGCCACGGCGCTTGATACCTACGACGTGAAGACCGCCGGGGCACGGCAGGCGCGCGGTGAGAAGCCGCTTGCGCCCGCGCGGCGCGCGGAGGCGGTCGGGCGGCAGGCACAGGCGGCGCTGGAACGGCGGGGGCTGGACGCGGTCGTGACCCTGGAGGTGAACCGGTTGGATGTGAGGCCGACTCTTGCAGTGCGCAAGGTCGCGTTCGACTACGCACGCATGCTGTGGCGCGTCTTGAAGCAGACGCGGCCGCGACCGAGGACAACGGCGCGGGGTCGGCCGCGGAAGTCGCGGGAGCAGCGGCTGGCTGAGGCGCGTGCGGCGATGCAGGTGCTGGCCGGCGACATCATCCCGGTGAAGGGGCTCAACCAGATTCGGGATTGCGTGCTCGGGTTCTTCGAGAAGCTGTACCGCGCGGACGAGTCGGAGAGTTAAGGGGACATAATACCTATCTCCGCCTACCGCTTGCCGCCGGCCGCTGACAGCCGACAGCAGGAGAGACCCTTCGTCAAACTCAGGGCGACGCAGGGCGGCGGATTGCCACGGCCACCTGCGGTGGCCTCGCAATGACAGTGGGGTCCGCGGTGTTGCCTTTTGCGCTTTGACGTCTGTCTTTCTTTGTGTTCTTTGTGGCTTTGTGGTGAATTTCGCTATCCGCTGGCCGCTTTCCGTTGACCGCCGACAGTTCACAGCTTCCGGCAGGAAAAGCGGCGGCGTGCCGCCGCAGTCCAAACTCAGACCCTCTCTGAACGCATGGGGTCGAATCCTGGCATCCGACATGTGCCGGCTTGCATAACTGTTCCTTTCGTCGCCGGCCGCCTGCGGCGGGCGATAAGGTAGAAACTTCCATGCCATTTCCAGAGTATTGTTATCCGAAACAAGGGAAAACCACCAGACCGGAGTTGAAAACCGCAATTCCTGTGGGGCTGGTGCATACTTGCAATAGCGATTGACATAGGCCGGTGCTCCATGCGCAGCAGGGACCCCTCACCCCAGCCCTCTCCCCGCAGGCGGGGCGAGGGAACGAAGAAGGAAACGCCGCAGAAAGAGAGTATCGCTGATTTACGCAATCAGGCACTGGTTGCCAGGCAGGTGCGCTTCGGGCGACACAAAAGGGGCGGCAATGCCGCCCCTGGTTTGATTGCGTTGTTGTCTACCTGGCCAGCGTGAACTTCGCGGTTGAGGTTGAGTTTCCGATGTCGATAGTGGCGAAGTAGATGCCGGAAATCGAACCGGTGTACGGAATTGTCTGAGGTCCCTGGCTCATGACCCGGGTTTGGCTGTGAACCAGTCGCCCGGCAGGGTCGAAGACCCGGAGTTGGACCGGACCGGTGGCCGGGTTGGTGAAAGCCAGGTTCACCCCGCCTGGGCTTCGCAATGCCCTGAGCCCGAACCGGGCCGGAATTCCAGGTCCGGATTCGGCCAGCCCGGTCCAGTTGCTGCGATTGAACCAGAGCGAATAAGGATTCGGGGAGTCGGTCCACTTGATGTATGCCATCCCGTAGATTCCGGACTGACTGACGAATTCGACCTGGGGCCGGGTCCATGAATTCGGGCGGTAGTCGTTGATGGTATCCGGTCCCTGCCAGTTGACGGCCCGCATCCCGGCGTGGAAGTAAGTGACGTGGCGGTTGGACCCGGAGCCGAACTCGCGCCACGCGGTCGCAAGGCCGAGTCCGTGGCGCCCGGTGGCACTCGGGTTCTGACGTGCTATTGTGGTGTCGGGCATGCGGCCGAAGTACCAGGTCGCGCCGCCGTCGTAGGTCACCACATACTGACCGTAGCTGCGCGGGCCGCTCCGGTGGGTGTAGGCGATGAAGATGGTGTCTTCGTACGCGGCCATGCCGGTGATGGACCAGATGCTCTTGGACCGGAGGTTGATGTATGCCGCGTGCCATGCGGAGTCGTGCCAAGCGACCGCGGGGTAATGGCTGGTGTCGTTCTTGTGGTACATCCACGACGCCCAGACAAAGGCATTCTCGTACCCGTCGTTGTAGGCGCAGTCCAGGCCTTTGTGGCAGAAGCCGACGTTCGGGTTCGGGGTTGTGCGCCAGTTGTACCCGTCGCTGTCAGACCAGGCGAACAGCATCTTTCCGCTCTTGGTCCGGCCGAAGCAGTAAATGCGCGAGCCCGGGTATTGGTCGTCGGACGAACAGATTTCCATCTCGAGGATGGTGTCATGGGTTGTGGTGTCGGCCAGGAAGACCGTGGCGTTGAGAGAGTCGTTGCCGAGAGGAACCATCTGGCCGGTTGTTTTGCTGAACCGCATGACCCGGCCGAGGCAGTCGTGCGGGTTCCGGGGGTAGCAGACATAGAAGTAGTTGCCGAAACAGCAGGAACCGACGTCAGGACGTGGGTCAGAGCCCGAGGAGCCGGTGAAAGTCTCGGTCCAATTCGTTCCGCCGTTTGTGGTCATGTAGACTTCGATGCGCCTGGAGGCACCGGCACGCCGCATGCCGGTGCAGAACGAGATGCTGTTCCGTCCGTTGAGCTTGTCCCAGGAAAAGGTGTAGAGACTGTCGTGGTTGCCGATGCGGATATTGTCGCCCCAGTCGGTGCCGACTACGGTCGGGATGGGCACGCGCCACGAGATGCCGACAAAGACGTCGCACGGGTCGTGGAACCGGCCGATTTTGTGCAGGCGTTCGAGGGCATCGGCGAACCGGCCCGAGTTCCACAGTTCTTCGATGGCGCCGGCTTCCTGCAATGCTTCAGGTGAGGCAAGGCCCAGGTCAAACGATATGCGGGCGTTGGCCCGTTCTTCCTGGGTCAGCTCCTCGAGGTACGTCCATGCCGGCTGCGGCTCGAGCGGCTCGGTGGCCCACTTGGGCAGTTCCGGACGCGCGGCGGTCCGTACCCCGCAATCCTCGGTTCCGTCAAACGGAATGAGTTCGGCAGGCAGGAGCTGGTCCTGTGCGGATACTGCCGCGGCCAGCAGGCAGACTGCTATAACGAAGTGCTTCAAGGTTTCCTCCTTGTCCTTGACGTGCTTCTGCGAATTGTGGGGAGTTTGTCGCTTGCGCGCCCTTGCTCAAACGACTTGCTGAGTCGAGCAGGCAGCGGATACGGTTGCTGCTCGACTTTTTCTCTCCCGTTGGCTGTTATTCTATACAATCGGGCAGTCCTGTCAATGATTAGGGACGTGGACAAGTCCGGGCCCGGGGAGGAAACGGTGTCAAGCGTACGGGAATTGACGAAACATGATGCTAAATAGCCAGCCGCTGGCCGCGGACAGCAGGAGAGACCCTTCGTCAAACTCAGGGCGACGCAGGGCGTCGGATTGCCACGGGCCTTGCGGCCCTCGCAATGACAATTCTCGCTCATCGCTGACAGCAGAACAGGAATCGCGGCAGGGATGCCGCTCCCACAGATGATGGCCAGACTGATTGCCAATTCAGATGCCGGAAGCCATGCCGGCCTAGTCTCCAGTTGAAAGGCCGGAATGCTGGTCAGATGTCAGGCCGGAAGCGCGGGCAAGCTGCTTTGCCAAGACGGCTCACGACCTATATCAATAAGGATTCTTTTTCTCCCCCAACTCCGCCGCAGGCGCGCTGCCGCAGAGCGCCGGCGTTGCGCTCCACAGGGTGACTAGAACTTGACCAGGGTAGCCGGGTCTATCCGCTTTCGGTCTTTGCGGATTTCGAAATGGAGATGGGGCGCGCTCGAACGGCCGGTCGAACCGACCGTCCCGATAATCTGGCCGGCCCGCACCGTATCTCCGAGCACCACCTTCCACTCCTCGAAATGACCATAGTAGCTCTCATACCCCTGAAAATGGCCCAGGAGTATGGATTTGCCGAAAACAGTGTCAGTCCCTCGGCCGGTCACAATCCCGTCTGCGGCCGCCCGCACCGGTGTGCCTTGCTGGGCCGCAAGGTCAATCGCCTTGTGGCTTGAACTGAACCCGCGCGAAATGACATAATCCTCAAGCGGCACCAGCGAAGGAATTGACCGGCTGCCCCAGACCTGCCTGCTCGTCTCGGCAGTTGGCTGCAGGCTGTCGGCTGTCATCTGAATCCAGTCAACCGGAGGCGGTGTCAACTCAACCCCGAGCATCTCAGCCATTTTCTTTTCCTGTTTCTCAAGCCGGTCAAGCCGCTGGCGCAAAGCCGACATCTTGGCAAACTCGGCCTCAAGCTGGCTGTTCCGGTGCTCAAGATAGGAGAGCCTGGCCAGCCGGTACATCCCGGACCCGGCCAGGATGAGCGCGCCAATCACCACCAGAATCAGAAACCCGGCCAGGACCAGCAAAGCCCGCACCGCGAACAATGACAGGGTGCGTTTGAATATCTTCGGGCTGTAGTTGCTGGTGGCAATGAACGAAACCTGTTTCCTGGCCATCAAAGGAAAGGGTTCAAGGGTTCAAGGGTTCGAGCATCGGATGGCACAACATAGAGGACAGAAGTCAAAAGCCAAGAGTGAAAGTGCAAAATGGCAGAGGATTGCTTCGGGCTTTTCCCTCGCAATGACACGGGTTGCGTGGCCGCAATGACTCTCCTTTCCGTCATTGCGCTCTGCTCCGAGCAGGTGCCATCCGATGGCTCACCTGCCGAGGGGACACAATGGACAAGAGAAATCCAAATGACTAAATCCCAATGCCAAATCAATGCCTTAAGCCCAAAATCCAAAGTCGGGCTCCCGCTTCAGTCGGTTAGCCATTTGAGTTTTGGGTTTGATTGGGCCTTTGAGCTTTGGAATTTGGATTTTCCTCACCATTTGGGCTTTAGATTCACCCGCGGCCTGCTGAGTGACAAGATTCATTACTGTTCGCCCTGAATAAGATGAACCAGCCTGTCCAGGTCTTTGTCTGAGAAGTACTCGATGACGACCCTGCCCCGTCCCTGCTTCACCTCGAGCACACGCACTTTCGTCCCGAGCCGCTCCTGCAGCCTTTCCTCAATCTCTCTGATATGAACGTCCTTTTCCTGAGGTCTGCGCTTCGGCTTTTCCTTCCACTTGCCGCACAGCTTCTCAACCGCTCGCACCGAGAGTCCCTGTTTGATAATCCGCTCGGCAACAGCCACCTGCTCGCGCCGGCTGTGGAGGGAAAGCAGGGGCCGGGCATGGCCCGGATTGAGTTTGCCCGCAGCCAGCGCATCCCGCACCTTGTAAGGCAGTGTCAGCAGCCTGAGCGCATTGGTCACAGTAGACCGCTCTTTGCCGACCTTGCCGGCAATCTCCTCATGGGTCAGGTTGAACTCCTCGGCCAGCTTCTTATAAGCAAACGCCTCTTCAACCGGGTTAAGGTCCCTGCGCTGGATATTCTCGACCAGGGCCAGCTCAAGCATCTCGGCGTCGCTCACCTGCCGGACCACTGCGGGAATCGTATCCAGACCGACCTTTTTCGCCGCCCTGAGCCGGCGCTCGCCTATCACCAGTTCGTACCCGTCGCGGCGCCGGCGCACCAGCCCCGGCTGCCGCCCTCCTTTCGCCTTGACCGAAGCTACCAGCTCATCCAGGTTCTCTTTGGCCTGTTGCCGAGGCTGGTATGGGTTGAACCTGATGTCTTCGATGCGGATGGACCGTGCCTCGGCTGCCAGCGCCTTCTGAGTCTGTTCCGGGATTATCGCCCGAATCCCCTTACCCAACGCCTTCCGCTTCATTCGCTCTCCTCCGGGCTGAGCCGGTGCCGGGCCAGAAGCTCGTCAGCCAGTGCCATATAAGCCTGGGCCCCGGCTGAATGGCCGTCATAACCAAAGATGGTCTTGCCGAAACTGGGCGCCTCGGCAAGCCGGACACTCCGTGGTATCACCGTGTTAAAAACCTGCTCTTTGAAGAAATCCCGCACTTCGGTTGCCACCTGCCGGGCCAGGCAGAGACGAGCTGAAAACATCGTCAGAACAACCCCTTCCATCTCAAGACCCGGGTTGAGACTGTGCCTGACCATACCGATTGTATCCAGCAGCCGGGAAACACCCTCGAGCGCATAGTATTCGGCCTGCACCGGCACAAGGACGCCATTTGCCGCAGTCAGGCCGTTAACAGTGAGAATCCCGAGTGAAGGAGGACAGTAAATTATGACGAATCGATACTTGGGCTCCACCAGCCCGAGCGCTCGGGCAAGCCGGAATTCCCGCTCAGGCGCCTCCACCAGTTCAACTTCGGCCCCGGCAAGGTTTATCGCTCCGGGCAGGAGGTCGAGTCGTTCAGTCAGGTCGTGCAGAATCGCTTCCTCGACCCGTTGCGCCTCTACCAGCGCCTCATAAGTCGATACCGCAAGGGTGGAGCGGTCAACCCCGAGCCCGAGCGTGGCATGCGCCTGCGGGTCCAGGTCCACCAGGAGCACCCGGCCGAACCGCTGCGCCAGAGCCGCGGCAAGATTAACCGAAGTGGTGGTTTTTCCAACTCCGCCTTTCTGGTTGCAGACCGCAATCCGCCACGCCATCCCGCAAATCTAATGGAATGAGCCACAGTGTCAATAGAATGACGAATTGCAAATGCCGAGTGCCGAATCAGTGCGGAAGATTGCCACGGCTGCGGAGTCTACACTGAGTATGTCGAACGTGCAGCCTCGCAATGACACCGGGGTCTCCCATTTTGCCTTTTGCGATTTGCACTTTGCCTTTTGACTTCTGCCTTCTGCCTTTTGCGTTCATCGGTATTCATCTGCGGTTACTTCTGTTTCGTGGATTTCGTGCTTTCGTGGCTAATCCTGGTTTGGTTGCGGCCCTTCGGGGCCGTGCCAGGCTAACCTGGGGTTTCTTTGTCGTTCGGACTTCGACAGATTGTTCCTTGACTATTTCGGTCTGTGATTGCACACTATTCCAGGCAAGGGTGACACCCTGCAGAGCGCAAGGGTGTCACCCTTGAAATAGAACTACCAAATGGCTCTTCAACGCACTGAAAGGACTGAAGCCGAAAGACTACCGGTTCAGGAGTTGGTGAACCGGCTCGAACATAACGACCCTGTCGTAAGAAGCGCAGCAGTCGAAGGTCTGCGCCGCATGGGCGGTGATGAGGCTGCCGGTGCGCTGGTGCTGGTGCTCGCTGACAGCAATCCGGAAATCAGCCGTCAGGCCGCCGAGGCACTGACTGCGTTCGGTCCGGTTGCGGTCGAGCCGGTGGTAAACTATCTTAAGAACTGGGAAGGTCCGCTGCCTCCTGCAACTGCCGAACTTCTGGGCCGCCTGCGTTCGGAAAAAGGTCTGGATATTCTGCTGAATCATCTGACCGAGCGGGAACCCGAAGCGCGAGCCGCAATCGCCCTTTCGCTGGGAGGAATCGGTACGAGCCGGGCGATTCCCGGTCTTCTTGACCTGCTGCGCGACTTGAATGCCCAGGTGAGAATCGCCGCGGCTCAGGCGCTTGGTGAACTGAAGGAGCAGTCAGCGGTTGACCCGCTGCTCGACGAACTGGCTGACGATGACCCGGCCGTACGAATTGCTGCCGCCCAGGCGCTCGGCCGCATCGGCAGCCGCCAGGCTGGAGACGTGCTGGCCCGCATTGCCAGCCAGGACACAAGCCCGGATGCGCGGAAAGCGGCCGGACGGGCCCTGAGCCGTATCAGCAGCCGGACCGTTGACCCGCTTATCCACCTGCTTGCCAGTGAAGAACTCACTGAGCGAATCCGCGCGATGACTTCTCTTCTGGCCGAAGGCAAAGCCGCAATCCTGCCCCTGACCGAAACCTTGAGTCATGAAAACCCGACAGTTCGTTCCGCGACCGCGGAAATTCTCGGCGCCATCGGCGAGCCGGCGGCGATTGAAGCTCTGGGCCGCGCAGCTCAGGACCCTGAAGCCCGGGTTCGCCTGGCCGCTGCCGGCGCTCTGGGCCGAATCAAGCACTGCCGCTCGGCCGAGCTGCTTGCTTCGGTGCTTGAGGACCAGGACCCGAAAGTGGCGGCCGCTGCAGCCAACGGCCTTGAACGGCTTGGCGAGCACTCGATTGACTCGCTTATCCGGCTCCTGAACAGCGAGCGCACCGAAACCAGAATCAGGACCACCGATGTGCTTGGCCGCTTGCGTCACAGAGGTGCTTGCGAAAAGCTGATTCGCGGTCTCGCCGACACAGTCACCTGGATAAGGATCGTTTCGGCTCAGGCCTTGGGCGAGATTGGTGAGAATCGAGCCGTGCCGTTCCTTGTCCGGACTCTGAAAGACCGGGACCCGATTGTCCGGGCGATGGCAGCCGAAGCCCTGGGCAAACTGCGTGACTACCGGGCCACAATGCCCTTGCTCGAATCCCTGAAAGGGAGAAACGACCTGGTGCGAGCCAACGCCCTGAGAGCCCTGGGACAAATAGGAAACCCGGTGGCACTGCCCTTTCTGACCCGGGCCCTTGACTCATTTGAGCCTGAAGTGCAACTCGCCGCAATCGAAGGGTTGACAGCCCTTGGCGCCACCCAGGTTATCACCAGGCTGCACCAACTGGCCCGTGTCTGGCCTTTCAGCAGGGAACCGGGCAAAGTGAAAAAGGCGGCACGCTGGGCCCTCCGGATCCTTGAAGCCAGGGCATTAGAGCAGGAGATTGAGGAATCCGCCACCGGACCTGAGGATTCCGGCTCTAGTGCACAAACCTGACCCTGATACCGGCCTGCCTGAGCCGGCGGGTCGTAACCCCTTTGGCTCCGCATGAAGGGCTGCCCGTTTTCAGCCATGCCTCTGCCACTCCGAACATCCGGCCAAGCTTGAGAGCCTCCTCTGCCCCGGCTTCGAATAGAGCGGTAACATCCCTGCGGCTGGGCCTCAACACCCGGCTGCCGACAATATCGGCTCTGGGTCTGGGAGTGGGAAACCCGGCCAACTGCTCAGGACATACAGGAATCAGGTATCTGACGCCGGACATCTGCATTACCGCTTTGCGCGGCCTCAGGACCTTGCCGTTATAGCGACAATTCACACCCAACAGGCAGGCCGAGACAAGAACCGGTGAGGACGCTTCACGCATTACGCTCTATGCCCTACGCTTCAACCGTTTCGCGTCTGGGGTCATGCGGCGACGGTTAGTCCTCAAACAGCGCCCGGGCATAACTGTTGGGGTCGAACCGCTCCAGGTCTTCGAGCCCTTCGCCGGTCCCGATGAACCGGATTGGGATGCCAAGCTCCATTGCTATTGGAATCAGAATTCCACCCTTGGCCGTACCGTCAAGCTTGGCAACAATGATTCCGGTGAGCCCGAGCTGACTGTGAAAGACGTGTGCCTGGCGCAGGCCGTTCTGTCCGACCGTTGCATCAAGCACCAGCCAGACCTCATCAGGCGCTCCGGGCTTCACCTTGCCGCAGACACGCTTTATCTTCTCAACCTCGGCCATCAGGTCCTGCCGGGTATGGAGCCGACCCGCGGTATCCAGGAACACAAAGTCCTGCTTCCTGCTCAGCCCCTTTGAGACCGCATCAAAAGCAACTGCGGCCGCATCCTGGCCCTTGGTGGAAGAGACTATCTCGACCCCGGCTTTTTCTGCCCAGATATCGAGTTGTTCGGCCGCCGCATCCCGGTAAGTGTCAGCCGCAGCCACCAACACCTTCTGACCCTGTTGTCTGTAATAGTAACAAAGCTTGCCGACTGTAGTCGTCTTGCCTGAGCCGTTCACACCCACCACCATAACGACCCAGGGCCGAGCCTCGACCTGTTCCCGGTTAAACAGGGGCGCACTGCCTTTCGCCCCGTTCAGCAACCGGACTATCTCCTGCTCAAGTACCGCCTGACGGTCCTTGCCCGCGCCTTTTGCCTTGTCAATAAGAACCCGGCTCGCCTTCACCCCGACATCTGCGGCCAGCAGGAGTTCCTCCAACTCCTCGTTATCTTCGGTAGCAAGAATCCGCCGGAACGCATTTCGGGTCTTGGCCAGCCCTTGTCTGAGTCGGTCCAGACCGATTCTGGAAAACGAAGCCATCTTTTAGCTCACCGAGGAAGCCACTGGAGAACTCTGGTAGTCGGCCAAGCTGAGCGAAACAAGCTGGGATACCCCTGGTTGTTCAGCAGTAACCCCGAAAAGGGCACCGGCCCGCTCAACAGTAAGCCGGTTGTGGGTAATGACAACCACCTGAGTGGTGCGGGAAATCGATTTCAGATAGTCGGCAAACCGACCAACATTAGCATCATCAAGCGGCGCATCGACCTCATCCAGAAAGCAGAATGGCGCTGGCTTTACGCGATAGAAGGCGAAAAGAAGCGATAGAGCCAGCAGCGCCTTTTCTCCATCGGAAAGCTGGTCCAGTCGCTTCGGATTCTTACCCCGCGGTCTGGCAATAATCGCAACCTCAGAATCCAGAGGGTTATCCTCATCCACAAGAATCAGGTCCGCATCTCCCTCCAGGAACAACTGCCTGAACACCTCCTTGAATGAAGAGCGCACTTTCTGATAGGTTGCCAGAAATCGCTCCCGGGCATGCCTGTCAATCTCCGCCATCGTCTGCAAGAGATTCTCCCGGGCCGCTGCGACATCCGCCCGCTGGGTTCTCAGGCGCTCCAGGTCCTGCTTTTCTCGGGCAAACTCCTCACGGGCCAGCGGATTCACCGTACCGAGCACCTCAAGCCTGGACCGCACCTTGGCCAGCCTCTCAGCAACATCGGTAGTTTCCTCAGGCTCGAACCGGGCAATATCAGTACCATAAACGGACACGGCCTCTTGGGTAATCACAGTCTGACGTGCCTTGAGTTCGTGTTGCTCGAGCCGCTGCTTCAGAAGAATCTGTTGATTCTGCTCTCTGGTATGGCGTAGCTCATCAAGATTCTTTTCCAGCTCTTCTTCCACTGTTCTCAGGTCGGCAACCCGGAGTTTATCAATCTTCGCTTCAAGTTCAGCAATCTGTTTCCTGATTTCTTGAGCACCAGGAGCCCGGGCCGCCGTCTCTTTTCCCAGTTCCGAAGCTTCCTCTCGGGCCCGAACCGCAGTCTGCTCAAGCTCATTCATTCTACGTTTGTGTTCCTGAATCGTCCGCTTGGAGTAGTTGATTTCACTATCCAGTCGGGAAACCTTCTGTCGCTGTTCGCTCAATCCGGCCAGGTGCTGGCCTGCCTTGTCCAATCCTGCTTTTACTTCCTGCTCCTGCTCTGCCACCTGCTGCTCGACTTGCTTGAGATTGCCGGCCTGGTGCTCAACCTGGTCACTCAGGGCTTGAAGCTCCTGGCCGGTACTGCTCAAACTCTTGCCTTTGGCCCGCCGGTCTGCTGCGACTCGGCCCAAGTCGGCCCGCAGCCGTTCCTCATCCCGCTCCAACTCGGCCTTCTTGGCAGCCAGCGCCTCCTGTTTTGCGTCAAGTGACGATTTCCGTCGCTCAAGCTGGGCCAGATTCTCCTTTGAACCTTCAATCGTCGCATCAAGCTCAGCCAGTTGCTTCTCAAGCTCTCTCTCCTGAGCCTCCAGTCGCGTCAGATGCTCGACCGTCTCCTCGAGGTTATCCGATTTCTGCTTGGCACGCCGCGAAAGGAGCAGCCTTCCGCTTCCACGTCCGGCAACAACAAACCGGCCGTCAGCAAAACGGGCGCAACCTTGTTCGGTAACAAAGGGCCAGCCTGGATATTTCTTTGCCAGTTTCTCGATTTCAGCCCGGTCCCGAACAACCAGAAACGACCCCACCAGGTTGCGCACAACTTCAGGCATGGTCTCCTTCACTTTCACATAGTCTCCAAGCCGGCCAATGACAGCCTCATCATCAGGCAAACTGGAACCCTCGACCCCTTGAACCCTTGAACCCTTGAACCCTTTTTCTGACCCCTTTCCCAGAAGGCCGCAGCCCGCTTCAGGGCCTTCACGCGCCAGTCTTGCAAGCTGTTCAAGCCTTGGCTCTCCATCAAAAACCAGAAAGTCAACCACTGGCTGAAGCGCTGCCTCGCAGGCCTTTTCCCAGCCCTGTTCAACGGTCAGCAACTTGCTTACCTCGCCGAGCACCATCTTCCCCAGGACCTTGCGGCACTCGCCAAGCCTGTCAGGTGCAACTGAACGCAGAACAGCAAGTTCCTTCTCAAGGCGGTTCCGCTTCTCCCGTGCCTTTGATAACTGCTGATGCACCTGCTTCCGCTCATCTTCGAGCCTGGTAAGCTCTGTTTCCAGACCATCAAGCCGGTTCCGTTCATTCCCGATCGAACTACCCTTCTCAGCGACGCTTTGTTCAACTTCGGCGAGCCCGGCCTGAACCTGTCCAAGCCGCTGTTTCAACTCCTCAATCTCTCCCTTGACTCTCTCGGCTGCCTCGGCCTGATTCTGCTCCACCGCCTCAAGATGAGCAACCTTGCGCTGGGCCTCATGCCGGCGCTCAAGTAAATCCTGGAATCCTTCTCTAGTGGTCTGTTCGTGGCTGCGCAGTTCATAGAGTTTCCGTTCAGACGAACGAGCCTGTTCCTGGGCGAGCTCAAGCTCCTTTTGCAGCTCCTGCTCTCGGGAACTTGCACGCGAAAGCGACGACAAAGCCTGGTTGAACATCTGCTCAAGCGCGGCCACACTTCCTTCAAGCTCCTTGCGTTCTTTGTCCGCCTGGTTC
Organism: Caldifarciminota bacterium; assembly: GCA_030612625.1. Taxonomy (GTDB): domain Bacteria; phylum Hydrothermota; class Tepidihabitantia; order Tepidihabitantales; family Tepidihabitantaceae; genus UBA3079. The sequence continues at coordinate 9,111 of JAUWNN010000014.1, read as the reverse complement.
GCACGGTCCTTGAGGAATTGTATCTTCTGCCGGCCGAGCAAATCCTGGGATTCAAGTCCTGTCAGTTCCTGCTGCCGCTTGCGCATCCTGCCGACAAGTTCATCCTTCACGCTCTGTTCCTGTCGCAGCTTGCCGCGCTGCTCCTGCAACTCCTGCTCCAACTGCCTGATTCCAGTGACCCCATGAGCCTCAGCCTGCTCAAGCGCGCTGGCATCCTCTTTCGCTCTCTTAAGCTCGCGGCTGATGGACTCGAAATCCGACTTGAGTTCGAGAAGCCGCAACCCCTTCTCTTCTTCCTTCAGCCGGTCATAAGAACGCAGCTTTCCGGCCTGACGGCCCAGGCTTCTGACCACCCTGTCCCGTTCTGCAATAATGTCATCAAGCCGGGTGAGGTCCGCCTCGGTCAGCCCAAGCTTGCGCTGGCAGTCTTCTTTTGCCTCCTGATACTTGGCCAGGGAAGCCGCTTCATCAAACATCCTGCGGATATGTCCGGCGATAATTTCCCTCATCTGCCTGAGGTCGAATATCGAGTACGCCTTGGTGCCTATCCCGGAGGCAAGAAAAACCTCCTGGACGTCCTTGAGTCGGCAGGTCTGGCGGTTCAGGAAGTATTCGCTCTCTCCGGACCGGAAATAGCGGCGTCGGATTTCAATCTCAGAGCCGTACTGCGGGAGTTCATCATTTGCCAGAACCAACCGGACATCAGCGTAATTTGTTGGCGGAACCCGGTCAGTGCCGGAAAATATCAGGTCTTCATTCCGGGCACAACGCAGAAGTGAAAATGACTGCTCTCCCAGAACCCAGCGCAACGCATCAAGGATATTGGTTTTGCCGCAGCCGTTCGGCCCGATAACGGCATTCATTCCCGAAGACAAACAAAGCCTGGTTTTCCCCTGGAACGACTTGAACCCGATGAGCTGCAACTCTCTTATATGCACAGCCGACACCTCGGGCGTACGCAATGAATAAGGTCTATTTCTTCATTCCTTTCAGTCTGCCCGCCTCGTGCGGGCAGACTGCTAATATATGGGGTTCGACCTCCAAGTCAAGCAGGATGCGTCTCCAATCCGCTCTCCGCTAACCGCCTTCCGCTATCCGCCCTCTACCTTTTGCACTTTGACTCTTGACATTTGCCTTGTGCTGTTCTTTGCGTTCTTTGTGGCTTTGTGGTAAGAACTATTCTCCTCTTACTCAATTACCAGTTGGGCTGTTTCCTCTGGGCTTGCCGGCTCGACTTCCAGCTCATCATCCCCGACCTTGAGCTTCACTTTCGATTCATTGCGCTGGTCACTGTACCGGCCGCAAAGGCGTGCCGCCATCATCCGGTCATCCTTCCGGTCTGGTATCAGAAGCCCGACCGGCCCGGGCAAGTGGGTGCCGTCAATCACAACCGAACCGGCCGGAGTCCTCTGTCGCAGTTCCTCATTCTCCGACTTGTTGCGGCCGACAATCACCTTTGTTCCCGAATCAAGCCGAAAATGCCGGCCGAACCTGAGAAGCTCAACCATCTCAACCGAATCTTCGCCACGCTCCAGAGCTTCTCTCATCCGCCGGGCGAAATTCCGGTCGGTCAAAAGACAGCCGCCCGCCGGTGTGGGAAAATCGGTAATTCCATATCTTTCAGCCAGCTCGAGCTGCCGGCGTCTGGTCCGACCCTGAATGTCTAGAAATTTTCCCCGGTCAACCAGCCCGGTTTTCTCCGGTTCGGTCGGCTCCAGAAGCTTAGCTGAAAGAGGTCTCAGCAATTTCCCTTCTGCTCCGGACCGCTTTGCCACAAGCATAAGCCCCTGCTTGTTCTGGGACATCGGCCGCTGGCCCAGCACTTCACCGGTAACAATAAACTCAGCCCCATGCTTCTGACCCGATTCCCAAGCCCGCTTCACCATCAGAATATGGCAGTCAATACAAGGATTCATGTTCCTGCCCCGGCCGTAGCGCGGTGCCTTTACAAGCTCAATGAACTCCTGGTCAATCGGTAGTCTGACAAGCTCGATTCCGAGTTGCTCTGCGGTCCTTTCCACTGCGCCCTTTTTCTCACGCGGATCGGGGCAATATCCGCCTGAGAAGTTCATACCAATAACCTGAATGCCCTGGTCAAGAATCAGCCGAACAGCAAGCACCGAATCAAGCCCGCCCGAAAAGAGCGCAACCGCAAGAGGCTTCTTATCACCACTCATCACCTGAGCATAGCGGCAAGGCCGGTGGTGTTCAAGAGTCACGACTTCCCCGGCGCAAGCACACCGACGGAAGGTTCAGCGTTTGACTTTCTGTCCGGTCGGTGTTGAATAAATTGTTCACCAGAAGGATATTAACTCACAAAGGAGAAGAAGTATGAGTGCTGGAGGAGCAATCGGTGGAGCCGGCGCCGCGGCGGCTGCCGCCGCCATCGCCAACGCAATCAAGGCATCTGGTGCTATCGTCCGCGTCGAACCGGACCAGTTCGTGAAGGTAGTATCAAGGGTTGAGAAGCCTCTGGTGGTGCACGCAACCGGCGGTGCGTTCACCAAGCACCACCGCTACATAGCCGGGTACAAGGGACTGGTTTTCTTCACGAAGTCACCCGAGCCGCTTCAGTTCACCAAGACCATCGAACTGGTAGCGGCCAAGAAAATATCAGTCCCGGACTAGACACCGAAGCTTCTTACCACCCGCCGGCCTTGCCGGTGTTGTAATGGTCGCGCTGCCACTTGGGCCAGGGCGCGGTCATCAGTGGGCCTGCCTCATATCCGGCCACACAGTAAAGCGCATCAACCCCTGCAACGAGAATATTGCCCTTGCTCGTTATAGCCAGAGAAGGAAAGGAACGCTCGAGCTTGTAGCGGCCTCCCTTTGACTTGCACGGCAGATAGTCTGGGCAGTTACAGGTCCAGACAATGCTGCCGTCAGACTGTCGGGCGCAATAAAGAACATCGTCCCAGTCCTGGCAATAGATTAAACCGTTAGCAGTAAGAACCGGACTTGCAAGGATTTCCTCCTGGCTGAGTTGCGTGGACCAGTTAATGTTGCCATTCGCGGGGTCAAGTGAATAAAGCATCCCCGCATCGGTGGCCGCAAACACCACCGAAGCACTCACTACTGCCCAGGTTGCAGCGCCTTGCAAAGAAACGGTCCACTTGATGTCGCCGTCCGGGCCAACTGCAAAGAATCTACCGCTGGCTGCACCGATGTAGACTGTGCCATCACTGCCGATTGCCGGTGCGTAGAGTTCATCATCAGTGCTGAGCTTTGCCTGCCAGATAACAGTACCAAGGTCAGGCCCCAGCTTGTACAGCCAGCCGTTGCCAGTTCCCACAATCACATTGCCCGAAATGTCTATTACCGGCGCTTCACCGATTTCCGGGATGTAACGGGCATTCTCAAACCTGACCGAGTCAGTCAAGTCGGTGAAATAATAGATGCTGTCGTTTTCGCGTGGCACATAGATTCTGTTGCCATTGACAGCCGAAGCGCCCCACTCGATGTAGGTCAGCGAATCCTCATGAGTATGGCCGGGCCAGTGCCACCTCTTGCACAGAGAAAGGCTGAAGGCATAGAGCTCACCATCTTCATTGCCGACGATGATGTGCTGTGGCTGAGCACAATACGCAGGATGGCCGGCGAATGCATTGTTTTCCAGCGGACACACCGGGGTGCCGGTCTTACGCGTGCGACCCGTGCTTACTTGGATGCCGTAGATTCTACCGTAGTCGGTGCTGGTATAGGCCAACTCCTGGTCGTCGTCCCACGCGATTACCGGTGAGATAACGGCCGTTTCCTCCCCCTCCCCGTCCCACCACAACCAGATGACCTGACCGGCTTCGCCGAATATGAGTGTGGCATCAGCCCATTCTGATTCCGCTTTCTTGGTATCTCTCGCTTTGCATTTGATAAGGACCGTGTCCGGGGCCGAATAGTCGTACCGGTGAGAGTCAACCGCGGTTCCACCACTGGGAATGAAGTCGGTCCAGTCTCCGACCGTGTCATCACCCCAGGCAAATCTGATAGCAACACTGTCGCCATCCGGGTCACTCAAGGTAACCACAAAGCGAATGTATACACCTTTTCTAAATCGCGTACCTGGAGGGATAACTAGATGAGGTGCAGCAGGCGGCGAGTTGGGTAATACCGTTATCATAATTGGCTCGGACCAGTCTGAAGCCCTGCTCGGGTCTTCAGCCAGTAAAGCCATTGCCCTGACTGCAAATGTGCCGGTGTCTCGCCAAACATGATAGAGAGTAACGGTATCTCCGGATGAATAGCTTTGGGCTGTTGTATCAACAGTGCTGTCGCCCCAGTCAACAACGTACCGGATATCCTTGTTCCCCGGAGCGGTGCAATATGCGCCCAGGCCGTTGTTGTAGGGATAGATGAGTACGGGTGTGGACGGCGCACCACGGCCACACACCAGGCCAAGCCCGACCAGTGCACCAGCCACAAGGCCAGCCAGAAGCAGGGCCCGCATGCGGCCGGTCCTGGCTGTCTTGAGGAAAGAGCGACACCGTAACACCGTGGTCGGCCGTCTATCAGCACTCAAGAAAACTCCTCACCGAAATATTGCGGCCGGAATCAGACTAAGTCAAGCCACAGCAGGATTGATATTTCTCCGTATTCATCTGTGGGTTATTCGCTCCGAATTCTCCGGCTTTCTGAAGTTGGCCGTATACACGAAGAAGTTGCCCTTAACTGACACTGGCTCAAATCCGGCTCCTGAGGCAAGCCTTCTTACTTCTGACTTCGTGCGGTAATGCGGGTCGGGCAGGAATTCGGAAACGGACAGGACTCCGGCCGGTTTCAGAACCCGGTAAGCCTCAGTCAAAACTGCAGATTCTTCTTTGACTTCGCCCAGCACCGATATAAGGAACAGAAAGTCGGCACCCGAATCCTCAAGCGGCAGTTTCTCAGCACTCGCCACATAAGTCTCAATGTTGTCCGCTCCGTAGTGGGCAATCTTCTCCCTGATGCGTTCAATCATCTGCGGTTGGACATCGACGCAAACAAGCCGGCCGCCGGGCTTGAGCCGCTTCGCTACCTCGAATGTGAAGTATCCGGTTCCCGGCCCGACTTCGACCGCAACCATCCCAGGTGCCAGCCCCATTCGGTTAAGTGTAGTGCGTGCAGGCATCGTTATTCTTCGCGGCCAGCTTTCGAGAATAAAGGAAACCCGGTGCGGCATCGGAAAGGGAAAAACCCGCGCCAGCAATTTCGCAAGAGCAAGCCAGACAAAGACCAGCGCTACCAGGCCAGCGATTATCCAGACAACAACCATCTCATCACATTACGTCCTTCCTCCCCCTGGTGTCAAGAACTGCCAAAACAGGGGCGGAAAATCCGCCCCTGCACCGGTCGAACCGGACTGTTCTATGGCTCTTCAGGAGGTGGGGCCGAAGGCAAAGGTTCAAATCCGCGCATCGAACCGCGAGGCTGGTTCCGCATCCCGCGGGCCCGGTTGCGAGACATCCCTCTGCCGCGTTGGCGACCGCGCCGGCCCTGAGGAAAGCGCTTTGCTTTCTCGCGCTGCTCCGGGGTCAGGATATTGTAGACTCCCAACTTCTTGTTCACCTTGGCGATTTCCAACCTGGTGCGCACGCCAGCAATTTCCTTGACCTTGGCGATGATTTTCTTCGCACTGGGCTCATCGACGCGCCAGAGCGCGGCAAGCTCCATTTCCTTAATCTGGATGTCAGTCCGCAACGGCAGGGCTTCCTTCAGGTGGTTCATCTTGAGTTGGTCAATCTTGTCCAACTGCTCGGCTGTCAAGTCAAGTCCGCGTAAGCCGCGCTCACCACGGACCTGGGCCGGAGCGTTCCGGGGCCCTTCCTGGGCAATTGCCAGACCGACAACAGCCAGTCCGACCACAGCAACTGCGATGGCAATCCATCTGCTCTTCTTTTTCATTTCATCCTCCTCTATGGTTTTTCTGGAATCCGACGCCTATTGCGACGCCTGCCTCGGCCCGGACCCGGGGGACCGAACTGTCGCTCAAACCTTCGGAACATCCTTGCCCGCCGGTCTGGCGGCAGTCTTGCACCCAGAAGCTGGGCGCTCTCAAATGCCAGCCGGTTCATCTCTTCTTGAATACGGGCAGCTTGCGCCAGGCGCAGGTCCACTTCTTTGGGGTCAGGCTCGGGCTCGCGCAATAGCAGGAGAAGTTCACGCCGCACCATCTTCATCTCACGGTGCAGCGAATCCATCCGGGGCTCAAATCGCTGGCGCACTGACCTGATATCATTCACGAGTTCCGGATTCATTCCATGCCATACCGGCCGCCGCAGCTTGCTTGCCGCAACCTGGTGACAAATGAAGGCGCCGACGACCGCCATGTTCAAGGCAAGCGATGCGGCCAGTGCCACGATGAGCCATTTAGTGCCGGTCTTCATTACTCCTCCGTGAACATTGATTCGTAGACTTCGGCAAACGACGGCTCGGTTCCTTCAAAAGGCCACTCATTAGTTCCATTAGCTTTGCTGCCTGACCCGGCGATACCATTGCCCAGCATCGCGCCGACCCAGACCCCGGCTGCAATCAGGACGACCGCGGCTGCCGAAGCAAAAACGCGGGCCCAGACAGGCCGGCGGGCGGCCGCGCGGCCTGCCCCAGACTGTCGAATCTCGGCAAGCACCCTGGTCGCGAGATAAAGCGGAGAATCCGGTACCTCGGCCGCACGGATAGTCTCCACCGCGGCCTTCAACGCTTCAAGCTCCTGCCGGCATACCGCACATCCTTCAAGGTGCCGGGCGATTTCCTCCCGCTTCGGTCCGGCAATTTCACCATCGTGATACGCCGACAGAAATCGTCTCACTCTACTGCATTTCATCATACACTCCTTATAGACACACTTCTCCCCATTTCCCTGCGCTGAAAATAATGACTCTTATCCGCTCAGGGCAAGCTTTGTGGTTGAGATTCTTCGGCTTCGCCTCAGAATGACAGCGGGGTCTGCCATTTTGCCTTTTGCAATTTGCACTTTGCCTTTTAACTTCTTTCATCTGTGTTCATCGGTGTTCATCTGTGGTTCATTTCACCTCTGCTCACAGGACATTCCTCTTGCGGGCCGGTTCCAGGAACCGCCGGGCATTCTGTTTGGCTCGCACCAGCAGCGAATCCACCGCACGCACCGTTTTGCCCAAAGCCCTGGCAATCTCCTTGTAGCTCATACCTTCATATACCGAAAGCACCAGAGCGGCCCGCTGGTCCTTTGGCAGCCGGTCCAAGGCCGCCTGCACCAGCTCTTCCCGCCGTTTCCTGCGGAACGACTCCTCGGGCTGCCTTGATTCGGGCGCGGCAAGAAGCTCTGAGAGCTCAACGGTTGGCCTTGTTCTGGTCCGCTTGTTTATGGCGAGATTCGTGGCAATCCGAAAAAGCCAGGTCTTGAAACTGGATTCACCTCGGAACCCTGAAATCCCTCCCCAGGCCCGGACAAACGCGGCCTGGGCCAGTTCCTCGGCATCATCCCGGTTCCCGCACATCCGGTACATGTACGCGAACAGACCGCGCTCGTGCAGTTTCACCAGTTCCTCGAAAGCAGCCAGGTCACCAGCCTTTGACCTGACAACGAGTTCGGTATCCTGGTCTGTTGGCTGCTTCAATACTCAGGATGCTAGCCGCATCAGGGCCGAAGGCAAAAGGACGCATAATGCATGATGCATAACGCACAACGCTGGCCTCCGGCGTGATGCGTAGCGCATAATGCATAATGCATCATTAGTGGTGGAAAAGGCGAAGGCCGGTGAACACCATCACCATTCCGTAGCCGTCCGCGGCCCGAATTACTTCCTGGTCACGAGTTGAACCGCCGGGCTGAATTACATACTTGACTCCGGAGCGTGCGGCCCGGTCGATGTTGTCCCGGAAAGGAATAAATGCGTCAGAACCCAGCACAACATAGTCAAGCATCTCCAGCCACTCACGTCTGTCATCTCTGGACAGCGGCTCGGGCACGACCTCGAACAACTCGCGCCAGGCCCTGATTTCGTATTCGGTCGCCTCTTCTTCAAGATACAGGTCAATTGCGGTCGCTTTCTGGGACCGGCCCACGCCTTTCTTGAACCGGAACTTCAACACTCTCGGGTGCATGCGCAGGAACCACTTGTCCGCTTTGGCACACGCGATTCTGGTGCAGTGGATGCGCGACTGCTGTCCTGCCCCGACCCCGACTACCTGGCCCTTGTGGACCAGACAGATGGAATTGGACTGGGTGTATTTGAGTGTGACGGCCGCAATCAGCATGTCGCGCCGGGCTGAATCAGAAATGTCTTCCTTATCCGTGACCACGTTTCTAAGGAGCTCTTCCGCAACCGCGACATCGTTGCGGCGCTGCTCAAGGAACATTCCGAACACCTGCCTGGTCTCGGTCTCAGGCGGGCGGTAGCTCTGGCTTATTCTGATTATGGGGTACTTCCCGCCTTTCTTCTGTTTCAGAATTTCCAGAGCCGCCGGCTCATAGCCGGGCGCGATGCAGCCATCCGACACCTCCCGCTTCAGGGCTCGGGCAGCAGATTCGTCAACCGGGTCGCTGAACGCGGCCCAATCCCCGAATGAAGACATCCGGTCCGCACCCCGGGCCCGCACGTACGCGGTAGCCAGCGGGGTAAGCTCTCCTTTGCCCGCAAAGCAGGAAGCGGCCAGTTCGTCCGTGAGCGGACCCGCGACCGCGGCCCCGGCCGGGCTCACGTGCTTGAACGATGCGGCCGCAGCAAGACCGGTCAGCTCCCGCAGTTCCCGCACCAGTTGCCACGAGTTCAGCGCATCAAGCATATTGACATACCCGGGCTGGCCGTTCAGCACCAGCAGCGGCAGCTTGCCTTCGGGCACGAAGAGCCGCGCCGGGACTTGGTGCGGGTTCAGTCCATACCGGAGTTTGAGTTGGTCCTGGCTGCGCTTCGATTCATCCATCAGGATTCAACCTAGCGCCAGTTGGTCGATTGTCAAGACCGGGCAGAAATCCCGAAAACCGATTAGGATTGGCCACGAAAGCACGAAAGCCACGAAACAGAAGTAACCGCAGATGAATACCGATGAACGCAGATTCCTTTCCGGACCCTATCTGTGCAATCTGCGTAATCTGCGGTTCAGCCGTTTCCTGTCTTCGTGGCTCGGTCTGCGGTTTTGCCTTTTGCACTTTGCATTATGCCT
>JAUWNN010000113.1 GCA_030612625.1 Caldifarciminota bacterium | reverse complement strand
CGGCATCAGGTCCGGGGTGAACTGGACTCTCTTGAAGGAAAGGTCGAGCACCTGGGCCAGGGTGTTAATGAGCAGGGTCTTGGCCAGACCGGGCACGCCAATCAGCAGGGCGTGACCGTGCGCCAGAAGGCATATCAGCACTTGCTCCACGACCGTCTTCTGGCCCACTATTACCTTTCTCACTTCACTTTCGATGCGCCGCCTTGCCTCACCAAGCCGGCGTGCAGCCTCAACATCGCTGCCGCCCGGCCGAACCGAACCAGCTAATCTGTCATTCGCCACTGGGACTTCGCCTGTTACTTCTTCCGCTTGCGCCTGCCCATCAGTTTATCCAGGACCTGAGGCAGCGTGGTATATTCCATCTCCTTCAGCCCCAGCCGGTGCGGCTCAAACGGGCCGTGACGCCGCAAATAGTCGGCAATCTCATTTGCCCGCTTCCGGGCAAGGTCAAACGACACGTCGGCAAACATGTCCCTGGGACCGACCAGCTTCCCGTTGTTCACCTGGAACCCCTGGCCAATCACTCTGGGCGGCCCGTCGAACCTTGACGGCGTCGCGTCTGCTCTTGCCACCGGCATCAATGGCCCGTAATGGGAACCGCGCATCCACCCGGAAACCAGGTGCGGTATCGCGAACCCCTCGAGCACTTCACCCACCGCCGGCAATCCGGACTGGCACCGGACAATCAAGACCGGGTCATCCTTGCCGACATACCGGCCGGCAATGAAAGCCAGCTTCTGGGTAGAGCTTGCCGCGGCAATCTCACCGTTCTTCTTGTACACGTTCTTAATGACGTAATTCTCGGGCGAGCCGATAAGAACAAGCAGGTCGTACATCTGCTCAGGACAGGAAAGAACAATGTCCCGGTCCTTGTACAGGTCGTGGACCTCAAACTTGAACCCGTCGTGCATTTGCGGGTCAATCACCAGCCCGATGGTGTTGAACGGGTCTGCAAATATCCGGTACACAGGCAGGTTCCAGGCACCGGGCGCGCACTTGTCAGCCGCGAACACAATGACCGGCTCAGACTTCCGCTCGACAAAAGTCATCTCGGCGACACCCGGTCCCATGCCTTTCACATTCCCTGAGAAGGCATCTTTCAAGATGTCCTGGCCCGCACCGTAGAGCTTGAGTTTCTTTGCCAGCTCAGTGCCCGCCATGAAAATGTCCCAGGCAAGCCGGTGAATCACCTTGCTGTCATTGCCCCGGTAGTGAGTCATAATCAGGTCAAGGTCATCCCCGACATTAGTCACGCAGAAATCAACAACCACACCATCGGCCCGTGCCTGGTCCATAAGCCGCTCTGCCAGGGCCAGGATGTCCGGGTGGCTTGCCGAATGGCCTACATACCCACCGATATCGGCCTTGATTACCGAAATGGTAACCTGGTTCTTCTTGACAGACTTTCTTCTCTTCATCAATTTGCTCCTTTCATGACATAACAGAAACTGAACTACAAAGATAAACCCAGAACCCGGACAAGTCAAGCAAACGACTTCGCCCCCTGACCTTGACCTCAAGTCGGGTTTGAACTAAACTGATATTGGTCCATGAAGATTCAGCACCTGCCGTTCACAGCAGCGGCTGTCCTTGTTGCCGGCAGTTACCTGTTTGCCGCCATACCGCTTCCCACCGCCCCGGACTGGACTTCAAACGACAATGGCTTTTCGACCGGTGGCGCGTTTGCCGACCTGGATACCAACGGGTTCATTGACTTGTGCACCTCGAACGGCAATGACATGGCCAATGACTCGAATGCGGTCTATTTCAACTCCGGCGGCACCCTGGAGAACTCGGCCTCCTGGCGCTCTATCGATGTGGGTTACTTCGGCCACGCGTATGCAGGAGACGTGAACAACGACGGTCTACTGGACCTGGCTGTCGCCTACCTCGGCAAATTCGGCAGCGGTGAACTCACTGCCCGCGTGTACCGCAATAGCGGCAACGGATTGGAAGAGACACCCTTTTGGAAGGCTCACGACCGCCATTCTTCATTCGATTGCTGCCTGGGCGATTTTGACCTGGACGGGGACCTGGACTTGGCAATCACCTCGGGCGACGCCTACCAGGGTGAAACCGACTCGGCCCGAATCTACCGAAACAACGACGGCGTATTTGATACCCTGCCCTGCTGGGTTGCCCACGACGGGGTCGCGTCCGATGCCATCAGGTTCGCTGACATTGACAATGACGGAGACCTCGACCTGTTTGTGGGCCAGACGCGCAAGGTCAGCATGTACCGGAATCAGAACGGCGTGCTTGATGCCGAACCTTCCTGGGTTACACGCTCTGGAGTAGGCTGGGTGCTGAGGCTCGCTCTGGGTGACTACAACAATGATGGGTTTTTGGACCTTGCCGCTGCATCCAATAGTCAGATAGGAGGAATCAACAACATCAAGGTGTTCCACAACAATAATGGAACGCTCGATTCTATTGCAGCGTTCACAATGCTCTCAGACGAAGACTTCTCGTCCTGCGTCGCCTGGGCAGATGTCAACGGCGATGGATTCGCAGACCTTGCCGCGGGCGGCTGGTGGGACCCGGTCGTCGTATTTGAGAACAACGCCGGAACCTTGGACACAACCCCGGGCTGGTCCTGGTATCCCGGGTCTTTCGCAAGGCTGGTGTGCGAGACAGTGATGTGGGGTGATGTGACCAACTCACACCTGGCTTCAGTATCAGACTGTCACAATGGCAACGGGCAGCGCCACTTGTTCAACTTCGCCCACCGCCCAATCCAGTTCCTGGACAGCGTCAAGGTACAAGGCACGCTTATCCCGCCTTCAGACTTCTGCTATGACCCGCTTCTCGGCTGGATAAGCTTTGCCTCGGCCCCGCCATCGGGCACCGGCAATGTCGTCGTCTTTTACCGGTATTCAACCCATCCTGACCTGGCCGTGACCAACTGGGAAAGTAACTATGGTAATTTCCTTTTCCGCAACACCACTCCGTCCGCTTTGGCAGAGTCCCTTCTGCCGACCAGAGCCTGGGGTCTGTCAGCCTGTCCGAATCCAGCCTCAGGCCCAGTGACCATCAGGTTTGCGAAACCGGGCAGTACCGTTCCTCAGGAACTGCGCATCTACAGCCGGGATGGCCGGCTGGTCAAGACTATTAAAGCGCAAGTCTCCAGCCAAAGTCCGGTCTGGACCTGGGATGGCCGGGACCAGTTGGGCAAGATAGTGAATACCGGAATATACCTGGCGCTGGAAACCAGAACCCGGACCTGCATCAAACTGGTCCGGCTGGACGGTGACCGATGAGGGAACACGACCTGTCCAGCGCTGAACAGATTCCCGGCGAGTTGCTGGCACGGCTTACCCGCTTCGGCCGGGTCTATCTCCTGGACACTGTCACCTCAACCAATGACTACGCCTTTACTCTGGCTGACAAGCGTGAACCCGCAGTGGTTATCGCCCGGCACCAGACCCGGGGCCGGGGACGTTTCCGGCGGCCCTGGTATGCCGACTCTGACAGTCTGACATTCTCGGTGCTGTTGTTTCAGCAGTTGGCGGAAACCGAAGAGCCGGTTCCAGTGGCACAGGTCACTCAACTCACCGGTCTGGCGCTCTGCCGTGCCATTGAGGATATAACCGGTCTGGAACCTTTGATCCGCTGGCCCAATGACATAATGCTGAATAACAGGAAAATCGCCGGCATCCTGTGCGAGCAGCGCAAAGACGCGGTTGCTGTCGGAATCGGCCTGAATGTCAATCAGACCGAGTTCCCTGAGGACCTTCCTGAAGCTGGCTCACTCTGCCTGGCCGGCGGCCGGATATTGGAGAAGCTCGAGCTTCTGGAAAAGATACTCGGTCACCTGTTTACCTTCCTCAGGCAAGCCCGGGAAGGAGAACAGACCCAACTGCTTGCCGCGATAAAGAACCGGTCGGCAGTGCTGCATCGCCGGGTGGAAATCCGGACCCTTTTTCGCCGGCACATCGGCACTGTGGTAGACCTCGACGCTGAAGGCAGGATTGTGCTCCGGACAACAAGCGGCCGCCTTGCAATCATCAACTCCGGCCAGGCACGCAGGCTTCGATGATTCTGACCACGATAATAGGCAACACCAACACCAGACTCACCTGGTTTTCCGACCGTGTGCCCGTACGCCGGCGCATCATCCGCACTCCCAGGCTTCTTGCTGACCCGCAACGTTTCTTCCGACCGAACCGGAAGCTCACCGGTGTCGCTTTTGCTTCAGTAGTGCCGGCCGCCACAAAGATATGTCTCCGCGCCATCAGAAAACAGACCGGGGTGACACCATTCTGCCCCAACCGCAAAAGCCGCACCGGCCTTGAGATTCATTATGACCTTGCTCAATTGGGCCCAGACCGCCTCTGCGTGGCAGAAGGCGGACATGCCAGATATCCCGGTAACCTTGTTATTCTCGATTTCGGAACCGCGGTCACCGTCAACATAGTCACGTCCCAAGGCCGGTTCCTGGGCGGCCCAATCCTTCCCAGCCCAAGCCTGATGCTCGACGGCCTGAACCAGACAACCGCCCGGCTCCCGAAAATCCGGGCCCGGAAAGCAGACCGCCTTGCGGCCCATGACACCAGAACCGCAATGCAGGCCGGAACGTTCCATCTCCTGCTGGGCGGTCTTGACCATATCATCAAACGCATTGAGTCTGAAACCCGTCGTAGATACTCGGTCATTGCGACCGGCGGCGGTACCCCTCTGATTCAAGCACACATCAAAGCTATCACAGCAGTAGACCAGGACCTGGCTGCTTATGGCCTGCTCGAACTGCTCTATATCAACCACCCGCCTTCGGCCTGAGAGCAAACAGAAGTGAATGCCGCAGTCTTCCTCGGGATTGAGACCAGCAGCACCGACACCGGGGTTGCCCTTGTTGATGCTGACCAGGTTCTTTTCGAAGCGGTCGAGCCGGGCGTCAATCACAATGAAGTCCTGCTTGCGATAATAGACCGGGCGTTCAAGACCACCAGGCTCTCACTCAAAGAGCTGACCGGCATCGGGGTCACTATCGGCCCGGGCATGTTCACTTCTCTGCGGGTCGGGCTGAGCACAGCCAAAGGCCTTGCCATAGCCCATGGTATTCCGGTGAAAGGAATCAATACCCTGTCTGCCCTTGCCGCGGCCGCCTCAGAACCCGGCAAACCGGTTCTGACCGTAATGGATGCCCGTAAGCATCAGGTCTACGCCGGGCTTTATCAGGATGGCCGGCCCCTTCTCAGTCCCACAGTTCATCACCCTGAAGAGCTGGGAAAACTGGTGGCCGGTTTTACCAGCCCGGGCTCTGCCCTGCTTGTTGCCGGCAGCGGGACTTCACTCTGCCTGCCCCATCTGGAAAGACTGAAACTGGAACTGCACATGACCGGTGTCCAGACACCGCCTCCGCGCACTATCGCCCGACTTGCAGCCCAGTCAATTACCAATCAGGGAGGCGACGACATCGAACGCCTGGCACCGCTCTATCTGCGCCGCACCGATGCGGAACTGCAACGGGAAAAAAGAACTGGCGGAGGCGTGTAGGAATCGAACCTACCGGTCTACTTACGCAGACCATACGGATTTGAAGTCCGCCAGGCACACCAGCACCCATCCGCCTCCATATTCTTGACCGATACTAATTCCATGGCTGCAATTGTCAACCTGCTAAAGCGGCCCCTGCCTGCCAGGACTAGTGCTGCAGCACCAGCTTGCGGCTCAACTCATTCGCTCCCTGGCGCAGTTTCACAAAATAGATACCGGCCGGCAGCCGGCCCAAGTCGAGCCGCATCAGAGCCGGCCTGCTTCCTGTGGCCGCATGGACCGTTCCTTCCTGAGCCACCTGAGCCCCGGTCACGTCATACAGTTTGACCGAAGCCGGCTCCTTCTCAGCCAGCCATAGCCTGACCAGAACCACAGACCGGGCCGGATTCGGACTGAGCAGCAAGTCAAACCCTGGGCTTGATGCGACCATTTCCGACCCGATTCCGGTGGTGTCGTCCCAGACAATCACCAGTGCCCGGGCCGTATCGTTTTCCGGCCGCTCGTCACCCGCAAGCTCAGACCAGCACACAAGAGTAACCAGGCCCGTGCTCTCCGGATACCAGGTCAAAAAAGACAATGTATCGGTCTGCCCCGACTCCAGGCTGACCCAACTGCTTTCCGCATAGTCGGCCCACTCGACCACAAACCTGACCCAGCAACTATCGGCTCTCATCGCCCGGTTGCGAACCACTGCACGCGGCACGAGCGAGTCCTGAACCCACAGCGATTCCGGAGCAAGCACCGCCTGCACCGCCATGTCACGCAGCAGCTCATAGTACTTGAACAGCACAAAGTCCATGTCAGTGCTGTCATCAAAGCTGGTGCCGGCAACATAAATGAAGCCGTCAGGCTGCACTGACACACGACAACCCCAATCCTCATTATGGCTTGACGTGTTGTCATGCCCGTAGACCCAGAGCCTTGCTCCGCTGCTGTCGTACTTGAAAGTCAATATGTCCATATCGTTGAGATAGTCATCCCCGTACCCGGTCACAACTATCTGGCCGACCGAATCAACCACCAGGTGAACACCACCATCCTCTGACCCGTCGTAGTCATATCGTGCCACCCAGCGAGGGAATCCGTTCCGGTCGTACCGGAGCGTGGCAACGTCGTAGTCGGTAAGGTTGTCGGCACTGGAACCGGTAACATAGACATTGCCTTCCGGGTCGATTGCCACAGCGGCAAGCAGGTCTTCGTCATTCGCCGGATACCGGTTATAAGCCCGGGACCAGAGTGAATCGCCATCAAGGCTGTACTTATAGGTGAGATAATCATAGTCATGGTTGTCGTCATAGACGACGCCGCCCACCACTACGGCCGGTGTAGACGGGTCGTACTCTACGCAGACCCCATAGTCGTCGTCTCGCGACGGGTAGTTGTTGAACCGGCGTATCCACGCCCGCTGCCCGTCAGAGCCGTACCGTATCGTGACGATGTCATAATCGGTCCCGTCATCATAGCTGTATCCGGTGACATATGCATTGTCCGAGTTGTCACAGCAGATGGAAACCGCAACATCCTCATCGTCCTCAGGACTCCGGTTGTAGAATCGCACCCAGTTGGTGTCGCCGCTGGCCGAGTCATAGGAAATCGTACAGTAATCGATATTGTAGAGCGTAGTGTCAGAAGAGTACCCGGTAACCAGCACGTCCCCGGCCCCATTCAGGCAGATGTCCAGAGCCGCATCATCGCCCGCGCCTCCCCGGCTGAAAGTGCCGGCCCAGAGCGAATCTCCGTCTCCCGAGAACTTCACCGTAACCATGTCCATGCCCGAACCGGCCTGATATGTCCAGCCGCACACATAGACATCGCCGTTGTCATCCACCACCATTGCCGAAGCAGAATCCTCATCATCGCCGGCTCCGGCATAGACAGCAGTCCAATCAAGGGTCCCGTCCGGCCTGTACTTCTGGACAACGATATCGGTCCAAGACGCGAGACTGGTAAACGCAGTGCCGGCAATGTAGACGTATCCTGCCTGGTCAACAACCATATCGGAAACCCAATCCTCGTCCGCCTCACCCCCATCGTACATCCGGACCCAGGAAGTGTCCAACTGGGCCAGAGCTGCCGACGGCGCTACTATCAGGACAAAAACAAGAACCACGATTCTCATAATACCTCCATAAGCTGATATACTCCTGTCTTTAACTCTAGCCCTCAATGTCAGCCATGTCAAACACAACACTTCCCGACCAGTTCCACCTTGACCGGATTCCGCATGGCGGTAATCTAACCGGTGGCCTCCAAAAGCAGCTATGACCGACACCTGAAAGAATTCCTCAGCTACCTGGAAAAGGAACGACGGTATTCACCCCAGACAGTCCGCGCCTACCGCATCGACCTGGGACAGTTCTTTGACTATTGCCAGGACCGGCTGAAGAGTAAATCCCTTGCCCGGATTTCGTACGAAGACATCCGCGATTTCCTTGGGTTATTGCTCCGCTACGGTTACGAGCGCCGCACTGCAAGCCGCAAGCTCTCCACAGTCAAGTCCTTTTTCCGCTACCAGGTCAACACCGGACTCCTGCCCACTAATCCGGCCCGGGGCGTCAAAGGCCCGCGCCTGGAAAAGAAACTGCCCGGATTCCTGACTCAGTTCCAGGTAGAGCAGGCGCTCAAGCCGCTCGGCGACACTGAGCCGGCCCTTCGGAACCAGGCAATACTTGAAACACTGTACGGCTCCGGGCTGCGCGCGGCCGAGCTGGTCGGCCTGAACAAGGCCGACATCAACTTCGCGACTGAGACCATCAAAGTGCGCGGAAAAGGCAACAAAGAGCGCATCCTGCCCCTGGGCCGGGTTGAACGCGAGGCCATAAAACTCTACCTCTCAAAGCGGAAAGAGAAACAGGCTTCTGCCCTGTTCCTCAATAGGTACGGCGAGCGCCTCACCACCCGCTCGATTCAGAAGATTGTCCACAAAGCCCTGATGCGGGTTGCTGACGCAAGCGCCACCAACCCGCACGCCCTGCGTCATGCCTTTGCCACCCATCTTCTGGAAAGGGGTGCTGACCTGAAAGCGGTCCAGGAACTGCTCGGCCACTCCTCTCTTTCCACAACTCAAATTTACACCCACCTGTCGGTTGAAAGACTGCGCAAAGTCTACAACCGCGCCCACCCGCGCTCCGGCAGCAAACGGTAGTGAGCGACCAGATGAGAAATCCTGAAGGTTGAGGGAAGTCCGGCCGTTTCCCCCCGGCTTTGACCCGCAGCCCCGGGAACAGAACTCCGGCCACAGAGTGATTGACAAAACATGAATTCGAGCTACAATCAACTAACAAAAGGGAGGTCTGATGAACAATCAGTCCGTAAGGAAGGCCATTGTCGTCACCGTGCTCACCGCAGGACTGGCGTTCGGCCTGGAGTGGCATCGAATCCTACCACAACAACGCAACTTCTCCTCCATAATCGCTGACACCCTGAATCAGCGGTTGGTCATGTTTGGCGGCGGCCGCGGACCGGGTCGTAGCTACTTGAACGATGTCTGGCAGATAGTGTCGGCAGGTCCTGAAGCGTATGCCTGGAATCAGCTAGCTCCAACCGGAACTCCGCCGATTGACCGTTGGGGACACTTGGCAGTTTATGACCCGGCGAACCAGCGGATGCTGGTTGGCACCGGCAATGTCAGCGGGGGCCGCATAAATGACATTTGGGCCCTTGACCTGACGCTCGGAAGCGAATCCTGGGAGCAGTTGAGTCCATCCGGTACCCCGCCCTGTAACCGAAGTTCGTCCTACTGTATCTATCATCCGGGACGTCGGTCGGTCATTGTGTTTGGGGGCGGTACCTCGGGCGGTGTATGCAACGACTTGTGGGAACTGAAGCTGCATGACTTTACTTAGGAGGAAATCACAGTCTACGGTACGAATCCGTCACGACGAAGCGAAGGATGGGCTCTGTATGACTAAACCAATGACATTATGGTTATATTCGTCG
>JAUWNN010000291.1 GCA_030612625.1 Caldifarciminota bacterium | reverse complement strand
CCGCCCGGCGTGGGGGGCGGGGCGGGGTGGAGCCGTCCACCCACCACCGTCCCCCGGGGCCGGCCCGCCGCCCCCCACGCCGATTCTGGAAATCATCGTCTGATAAAGACAAGCAGGTCGCGTATCAGACGCTCTACACCTGCTTGGCGACACTCACCAGGCTGCTCGCTCCGTTCATGCCCTTCCTGACCGAAAACGTCTATCAGAACCTTGTCCGTTCGGTTGACAAACAGGCACCGGAATCGGTCCATCTGTGCTTCTACCCGGAACCGGTCACATCCCTTATCAATCCGGAACTCGAGCAGGAAGTAAAACTCGTCCGGACCGCGGTTTCGCTCGGCCGGGCCGCACGGGAGAAAGCGCATCTCAGAGTACGCCAGCCTCTGTCTGCTGTCATCATCCGAACCCCGCACACTGAGGAACGAGAGACCTTTCTCCGCCATGCCGAAGCTGTTAAGGAAGAACTGAATGTCCGCGACCTGCTTTTCACCGAGCCGGAAGCCCGGTTCCCGCCCGACTACGAAGTTGCCGAAGAAAAGCAGTACGCGGTCGGCGTCAATACCAGACTCACCCGGGAACTCGAGAATGAGGGCTTTGCCCGAGAGCTGGTTCACAAAGTCCAGAATCTACGCAAGGAAGCCGGTTTTGCGGTAACCGACCGCATCTGGCTCCACTATGAAACCACCAAGAGACTGGCCGAGGCAATAGCGACATTCAAGGACTATATCAGCCGCGAGACCCTTGCCATCAGTGTTACCGATGCCGCTGCATCGGATGCCGACATCAGCAAATCCCTGAAAGTCGGCGGCGAACCGGCCGGACTGGCACTCAAACGGGTAGAAGGCAGCGCGCCTTCGACCGACGCCACCCTGAGCAAGCACAGCAAAAGCGACGAGTCACGAAGGAACTCACAATGAAGAAGAAACGGTTCAAGAAAGACGAAATCCTGGGGTTCGAGCGGGCCCTTCTGGCCGAGAAGCGGCGCATCCTGAAAGAAAGAGACTTTAACAGAAAGGTAATGGATTCGGTCGGCTCCCAAGCCACCGGTGACCTGTCCGCGCACCGCAGCCTTACCGCGGACCAGGGAACCGAAAACTACCAGCGGGAACACGCATCGCGCATGCGTTCACTCGAAACCAAAACCTTGCGCGAAATCAGCGATGCGCTGGACCGCATCTCCAAAGGCACCTACGGCACCTGTGAGAAGTGCGGCAAACCAATCCCCAGAGCCAGGCTCAAGGCCGTACCCCATGCCCGATTCTGCATGAAATGCATGAAGGCCGCCGGCCGCTGACCGCCCACTCGGGCGAGCGGAAAGCGGAAAGCGGAAAGCGAGTTTTCAGTGGCAGCGGTCGGATAATCGCCCTGCTCCTGACTGTTCCGTCGCTTTTCCTGCTGGACAAACCCGCAGACCTTGCCGCGGCTCTACTCCTCGCCCTTCTGTTCTGGGTCCTGGCAGGCCGGTCAAATCCGGCCCCATTCCGCATGATGAAAACTTTCATCTGGCTCACCCCGGTTCTTATCATTACTAACGCCCTTGCCGGCCCGGGCCCGAAAATCTGGGGTCCTTTCAGCAAGCTCGGGCTTGTAATAGGACTGCTTATCGCCTACCGGCTGGCTTGGGCCGCCTGGATGGCGCTGGTACTCATCCGCACCTGTCCTCCGGCCGAACTCCTTGACTCGTTCCGCACTATCCTGCGCCTGTTACACATCCCGGACCGCAACATCTCAATTACCCTGTTCCTCACTCTTGAGATGCTGCCCCAGTTCGCCGACATCAGAATAACGGATTTCCGCAACCTGCCCGAAGCAATCGCCCGCCGAATCAAGAACGCGGTCGTTCCGGACCTGGCATCATTTCAGCCGAGCGCAACCCGCGGCCGGCTCTGCCTGACTGACACCGCCATCATTCTACCGGCTGCCGGACTGGTCGTGCTCAGCGCCCTTGTCTAGCCGATGCGCAACATCAAGCTGACAATCGAGTTCGACGGCACCAGCTTCTTCGGTTGGCAGTTTCAACCCAACCGGCCCACTATCCAGGGCGAAATCGAGAATGCGCTTAAGACCATTACTGGACTCGCCTTCGGCCAGGCCCCGGATTTCGGACCTCGGACTTCGGATTCTATTTGCCCGATTCCCCGCCGAGCGCTCCATCGGGTCAAAGTGTACGGCTGCAGCCGTACCGATGCCGGTGTCTCAGCCCGCAACTATATCGCCAACTTCCACGTCGAATCGAAACTCAGCACTGAACGGTTCCACCGCGCCCTGAACTTCCACTTGCCCAAAGAAATCCACATCAAGTCGGCCGAACAGACCCTCCCCGGCTTTCACGCCCGGTATAGTGCCAGAAGCAAGGTCTATCTCTATCGCATGGTCCGAGGCTACTCACCCCTGCGCCACGCCCGGGTCTGGGAACTCCGCTACCCGGTTGACCTCGAGCGGATGAGAAAGGCCCTGAAGCTATTAACCGGCCGAAAGAACTTCCAGCCATTCTGCCTTACCCGGGACGCTTCCGGGGTCTGCACCATCACGCGTCTTGAGTTGACCGAACACAAAGTGTACGGCAGCAGCCGTACCGACGACGAAATCCACATCCTGATTCAGGGCAACCGCTTTCTCTACAAGATGGTGCGAAGGATTATCGGTGCCGCAGCCAGCTATGGTGCGGCACGCATCACCCTTGCTGACATCCGGGCCGCACTTCAGGGCAGAAAGCACCAACCCTTTCGCACCGCCCCGGCCGCAGGTCTGCTGCTGGACTCGGTCCAGTATTAGTCCTTCACAAAAACACCGAGAAATCAAGGCAAAGTTGGCCTGCCCCGGTTCTGCATCTTGATATTTGCACTTTACATTCTGCCTTTTGACTTGAGTTTCCTTTTGTACTACAAAGGTACAAGATCGTCGCTTTCGCGAAGATGTTTTCCGCAGGTGTACATGCCTGCTGCTGAGTTTCGCATCAGTACCGGGCCACTTCTGTCGCCGCGAGGGCGAAGCCCGTGGCGGTCTTCCTCTCCAGAAGATTGCCACGTCGGGCGTCGAACGCCCTCCTCGCAATGACAGCCGGGTCTGCGGTTTTGCCTCTTGCACTTTGGCTCTTGACCTATGACT
>JAUWNN010000054.1 GCA_030612625.1 Caldifarciminota bacterium | reverse complement strand
GTTCCCGCGCCTTGCCATACTCGCCCTGGTGCTGATGAATCATCCCCAGTTGGTGCAGGGTTTTGGCGATGCCGCTCTTGTCCTTCTTGCGCCGATACCGCGTCAGGGCCTTGTTCTGGTCCTCTTTGGCCCGAGCCATATTGCCCAGCAGGTAATGGGTCGCCCCCCTGACGCTCCACATCTCCGGGTCCTTGCATCCGGCTTCGAGCGCCTTGTCGCAGACAACCAGCGCCCGCTTCCATTCCCCCGCATCCTGCATCCGCTCGGCCATGCGTCCGGCCGGTTCGCACCAGTCCTTTACCGGCTTGTCGAGCAGGACTCCGAGGAACTCCTTCCACGCATCCGAGTCCAAGGAGAACTCCCGGTCGATTGCGGCCGCGTACCGCTCACGCAATGCGACTGTATCATCCCGGACCAGACACCACTTGCCTTCAACTCCCCGGAGCGCGGTCATGCAGCTACCCGTGCTGCCGTGGCAGTACCGTTCGGCAAATGCGGCCAGCACTTTCCGGGGCGCGAAGTACCCAACCAGGTATCCGACCATCTTGAGCGCATCAAGCACGGCCCGGTCGTCACTGGAGCATTCGTTCTCGTACAACCGTTTCATGTAGGCCACCGACGCCACTACGGACAGCGCGGTGTTGTCGAACTCGTCCTTCTTGAACTCCAGGCCGTACTTCCCGGCCAGGTCCTTGCCTTCGGCCTCAGACCAGGTCTCGATGAGAACCTCCCTGAATCTGTTCAGGATAGCCCAATCCCGGTCGTGCTTCTCGTCCGAAACCAGGGCAATAACCCTGAGCCGTTTCTGCTCTACCAATCTGCGGAGTTCAAGCGCCACCCGGTCGGATTTTAGTTGGTCGATGTTGTCCAGCACCGCTACGGTCTTCCTGGCTCGGGGAAACAGGCCGGTACTGAGCAGCTTGTCATCGACCATGAATGCCCGTAGCTTGTACTTGCGCAGCAACCACACCAGGGCCGCGGACGTGCCCACTCCCGGTCTGCCGCGAATCAGCAGTGGTTCGTTCGTCTCAAGGAACGCCTGCTCCAGCCGGTCCTCAGCTTTGTCCGGCCGGGCCACGAAGACGTCGGGTCGGAACGCATAGTCCACCGGCATCATGACGGCCGCCACTTCGTCCCAGCGCCGCCGCTTCCACTTGCGACGCTTGCTGATGCGCTGTGGGACCTTGAGGACCCACGTCAGCAACACCATGACGGCAGCGACCGCCAAGCCAGGCCAGAAGTTGGCCCAGAACCAGCCCGGAATCCAACCAAACAGCCGCCCGATGTCGAACCCGGTGCCGGCGGGCACGGCCACCGCCTCGGTCGTATCCGCGACCGTATCAGCCGCAGTGGCGGCGAGTTGTCTGAGGGAGTCAATCAGAGTATCGATTTCCATTGCGCGTTCTCCGAAGGGCCAGCCTAGCGGAACCGGGCGCGGGTGTCAAACATATCAATGACGAATGGCGAATGACGAGTGTCGAATTACGGACGACGATTGACAGATGAAGCGAGGAAGATTGCCGCGGCTGCTTCGCAGCCTCGCAATGACAGCAGGGTCTGTGGTTTTGCATTTTGCACTTTGCAATCTGCACTTTGCCTTCTGCACTCTACCTTCATCTGTGTTTATCTGTGGTTCACTCTTCCCTTGGCGTTCTTGGCGAGCTTGGCGGTTATCCCAATTCCGAATGGCGAATGCCGAGTGTCGAATTACGGACGACGATTGACAGATGAAGCGAGGAAGATTGCCGCGTCACTTCGTTCCTCGCAATGACAGTTCCCGCAATCCGCTGACCGCCCTACCGATTTTCGATTGTCGATTTCCGACTACTGACGTCTAACGGCTGACAGCCAAAGGCCGGAAGACTGCCACGCTATGCTCGCAGCGACCTTCGGTCGGATTGCCACGGCTGCTTCGCAGCCATGCCTCGGCGGCATCGGCTGCGCCGTGCGCAATGACAGCAGGGTCTGTGGTTTTGACTTCTGCACTCTGATTTCTGCCTTCTGTGCTTATCTGTGTTCATCTGTGGTTAGTTTTCTTCTTGGCGAGCTTGGCGGCCTTGGCGGTTATCCCAATTCCGAATGACGAATTACGAGTGTCGAATGAAGGGCAGCGGAAGATTGCCGCAGTCGCTTTGCTCCTTCGCAATGACAGTGGGGTCTGCGGTTCTGCATTCTGCAATCTGACTTCTGACTTCTTCTCTTTGTGTCCTTTGTGCCCCTTCGACTTCGTGAGCCATCGGATGGCACCTGCTCGGAGCAGAGCAGGGCAAGCTTTGTGTTTAGTCTTCTTCTTGGCGGTTCTGCCGGTTTGACCGTTGCGGTTTCGTCTGATAGTCTTTTGGTTGTGAGACGCGGTGAAGTTGCCCGGACAGGCCTTTCTCGGCTGCGCAGGGCAAGGCTGGCGAATGACCTTGTCGCTTTGCTGCTCTGGGCGGTCGGGCTTGGTGCTTTTGGAGTTGCGGTTGTTTCTGTCGCATTCTGGAGCGGCTGGGTGCTTGTTGTGCTTGCCGTTCCTTTTGTCTGGCTGGGCTGGCGCTGGATGCGCGGGCTTGGGATTAAGGCGCTGGCGCGTGATGCCGAGCATGAGTTTCCTGAACTCAGGGGCCGGCTGGTGCCGGCGCTTGAGCTGGCTGAATACCGCTCAGCCAGCCGGGAAGGATATTCCGAGGAGTTGATTCAGGCGGCGGTCGCTGAAGTTGAGAGGACGATTGCGCCCCTGCCTTTGCTCAAGCTGGTCAAGAGGCAGAGGATACTGATTACCGGGCTTGTTGCCCTGGTCGGGGTTTCCGTGCTTTTCGGATACCTGAAGCTGGCACCGGCGCGGGCTGAAATCGGGCTCTTGAACGCTTTTGCTCGTTCAAGGTTGGGGGTGGTGTTCACCATTCAGCCTGGTGATACCGCGGTGCTGCCTGGAGCCGAACTGGTGCTGAATTGCCGGGTCAGGCCTGCAGGAGTATTCCGAAAGGTTGTGTTCGAGAGCCTGGGCAGGAAAAGGGAGAGGCGCACTGTTGTGCTGACACCTGAAGGCGGGAACGTGGTTGTCCGGCCCAGCGAGGATTTTAATTACCGGTTCAGGGTGCTTTGCAGGAGGTCGGAGGAGCACCGGGTTCAGGTAATCGAGCCGCTCAGTGTCAGACGTATTGTGTTCACGTACCGGTTTCCGGACTACTCGGGTCTGGCTGAATACCGGTCAACAAGCCCGGAAATCGTGGCTCTGCGTGGGACAACTATTGAGTTTGCCGGTGAGGCGAATCGCGCTCTTGAGCAGGGCAGGCTGGCTTTCAGGGGTGACACGGTGGAACTTGCCACCGGGCCGGACAGTCTGTTCCGCGGGGAGTTCACAGTGAAAGGTGATGCTGAAGGACGGATAGAACTCGTGGATGCGGCCGGCGGTTCGTTTCAACCGGTCGAGAAGGTGCGGGTGCGGGCTTTGGCCGATGAGCCGCCGCTGGTCAAGCTTTTTATTCCGGGCCGGGACGTGGACCTGGGGATGAGCATGAATGTCCTTCTGGGAATCAACAGCCTGGATGATTTCGGCCTGGGCTCTTTACACCTTCATTATGGCAAGGACAGCGTCTTTGAGCGGGTCCGGCTCAAGGGACTTGGCGGCCGGAGAGAGGATACCACTTTCCATGCCTGGGACCTTTCTGAGGCCGGACTGTTGCCCGGTGATGTGATGAGCTATTACGTGGCGGTCACAGACAATGATAAGGTGAGCGGGCCTAAGACATCCCGGTCCGATGTGTACAAAGTCCGGTTTCCGACTATGACCGAAATATACAATGCTGCGGTCAGGCAGACCGAACGGACAACAGAAGAGCTGGCACCAATCCGGGAAGCACAGGAGAGGATTGACGAAGAGTTGACACGAATCAGCCAGCAGATGAAAAAGGAGGGAAAGCTTTCCTGGGAGGAGCAGAAGGCCCTGGGGCAGGTTCTGGCTGACCAGAGCCAGTTGGCCAAAGAGATTGCCGGGCTGCGGGAAGAAGTGAAAGGTCTGATGGACGAACTGTTCCAGGGGATGGCACTTGACCAGGAGACACTTGAGCGGATGGAGCAGTTGCACGAGCTTCTTTCCGAACTGCTGCCGCATGAATTGCAGGAGTCGCTTGCCAAGCTGGCAGAATCTCTGGAAAAGGAGTCGCCTGATTTGCGGCAGGCGCTGTCCAGGTTTGAGCTGGACCAGGAGCAGTTGAGGCAGAGCATTGACCAGGCGCTTGAGTTTCTGCAAAGGGTAATCGAGGAACAGCGGCTTGAGGCTCTGGCCAGAAAGGCCGAGGATTTGGCCAGAGCCCAGGAAGAGGTTCTGGAAAAGCTGGGTCAGGAAGAATCATCAATGCTGGCTCAGGTTGAGGAACAGATTGGCGCGGGTATTGACAGTCTGGCAAAGGAGCTGGCCGACCTGGCTGAGACCATGTCTGATTCGGCAACCGCGGATTCACTTGGCAAGCTGAGTGAAGGTATGACTCAGGACAGCCTTTCTGAGCTTGCGGCCCAGGCGGCCGGTTCCATGCAGCAGGGCAGCGACAAACAGGCAAAGGCTCAGGGAAAGAAGCTGGCGCAGAAGCTGACTAAGCTCGGGCAGTCGTTGAGCTCACTCAGCCAGCAGTTGAAACGTAAGCGTTCGGGTGAGGTGAAGAACAAGCTTTTAGCCGCGGCCGAGGAACTGCTGATGATTTCCCAGAGGCAGGAGGAACTGGAAGAGCAAGCGGGCAAGGATGGAGAACTCGAACCGGAGGCGGCTTATGAGATGAGTCTGCACGATGCCACCGGGATTGTTGCCGAGAGCCTGGCTTCGCTTGCCGGCCAGACGATGTCGGTGTCAGGCAGATTGACACAGGAGCTTGTCCGGGCGATGAGTTCGATGCAGAGTGCGGCCCAGACCCTGGTTGAGAAACGGGCCCGGGCGGCACAGCGGTCCATGGCCCAGGCCCGGGCCGGTCTTGACCGGACTGTGAGAGCGATTCTGACTGCTCTGAAACAGGCACAACAGGGCGGCGGGATGTCGGGCGGAATGGAGAGTCTGCTTGAGCAGCTTTCCCAGATGACCGCTGAGCAGATGGCGATTAACGCCGGGATGAGCGGAATTCCGATACCGGTTCCGGGCGGAATGACTGAAGCACAGATGCAGGCGCTTTCCCGGCTCCTTGGAAAACAGCGGGCTTTGCGCGAGCGGCTTGAGCAGATGCTGCAGTCAATGGGAGGCGAACGGCCCGGTCTGACTTCGAGCCTGGACCGGCTGCTTGAGGAGATGAAAGGGGTGGAGCAGGACATGGCCGAGTTGAACGTAGACCGGGACCTGACTGAACGGCAGGAGAGCATCCTTTCCCATTTGCTTGACGCGCAGCGGAGCGTGCGGCAGCGGGGTTTCAAGGAGGAACGGGAAAGCGAAGCGGCAAAGCCGTTTGGGCCACAGAAAAGCCCAAGCCTGCCTGAGGATTTGGGTGAGCGTAACAGGCTGCTCAGAGAAGAACTGATGCGGGCGTTGAAGCAGGGAGATTTCGGCGATTATGAACCAATGATTCGGGCCTATTTCATGGGGCTTCTGAACCAGCCATGAGGAAATCCCAATGAGTAGGCAAGTCCAAAGCTCAAAACCCAAATGACTAATCAATGTCAAAGCCCTAATGACAAAATGATGATTGCGGTAGGTCTGCCTTCAGTCATTGGGATTTCGGATTTGATTGGGCATTTGGATTTGGGCATTGGGATTTCTGCCTTATGACAGCAGGCTCAAAGCACAAAACCCGGGGATTCGCGGTCGGCGGATTCTTCTTAGCGGTTCTGGTAATTTCTGCCCATGCTCAGTCAATCGGGGTTGCAAGGATGCTTGAGCAGGTCGGTCAGTTGGACCGGGCCCTGGATGAGTACCGGTTCGTGCTGGTGAACCAGCCGCATAACCTCTCGGCGTACCAGGGGTTCCGGCGTGTCAGCGTGCAACTGGAAAGCTATGATTCGCTGGTTGCGGTGAGCAAACGGCTGGCAAAGGCACGGCCCGGTGAGTTCCAGTACGTGCAAGGGGAAATCGAGGGGTTGTTCGGCCTGAAGCGGCGCAAAGAGGCGCTGGCCGAATGCCGGCGTGCAACCGAGAAATGGCCGGCTGAAATCGTTCAACTGGCTGTTATGCTGGAGCAGTGGAACGAGTACGGTGAAGCGATTGGTTATCTGGTCCGGTTGCGGTCAAACAGGGGAGATGAGCTGCTGCACGCAGACCGGCTGGTCGAACTCTACGAACTGCAAGGCCGAAGGGTGGAAGCAGTGCGGGAGATTGTGGGCATCGTGAGCAGACAGCCGGATGCGCTTGCCGCTTATCTTGGAAGGCTGCGGGAGTATGCCCGAAAGGCAAACTCCAGGTCTTTGCTGGCTGAGTTGAGAAGAATCAAAGACCCCTGGGCACGGGCAAGGGCTGAGGCAGAACTGTATCTCGGGCTTGGAAAGCAAAGTGAGGCCCTGAAAGCGGCGAGAGCCGGGATGAATCGTGACGGGCTGTACGGTTTTGCTCACGAATGCGAAGATGTCGGAGCGCTCAATGCGGCCTTGGCGATATACCAGGAGCAGGAGCTCTGTCCGGACCAGGCGCGCGTGCTGCGCAAACTGGGCCGGGAAAAGGAGGCGCTTCGGGTTCTGGCCCAGGACCAGAGTCCGGAAGCTCTGTTTGAGCTGGCTGAGATATACCGGATTGAGAAGAAGGATTACAGGGCAGCGGCAGGTGCGTATGAGCGCGTTCTGAAGCTGCGGCCCGGTCACGAAGCAGCAGTGTTCGGTCTGGGTTCAGCACAAGTAGCGCTGGGGCAGTTAGACCAGGCGCGGGTTACTCTGGGAAGACTGAAAAGCCCGACCGAGCGGGTCCTTTTCCTGCTTGCCAGAGTCCTTTTCTACCGGCAGGAGTTTGATTCAGCCCGGTACTATGTGGCAGAACTGGCGCAGCGCTTTCCCCAGAGTTTCCTGGTCAATGACGGACTGGACCTGGTGCTGCTGACCCATGGGGGTGAGCAGGCACAGGAGCTTGCCCAGGCGATGCTGGAGTCTGAAACCGGGGCGGACGAAGCTGCTGCAAGGCGCTGTCAGGAGCTTGCCAAAGGGAATGACATTGTGGCTGAGCAGGCCTGTTTCCTGCTTGCCCGGATTGCCCGGAAACAGGGCAAATCCAAGGATGCCCTGGCAATCCTGGACGGCTTCATCGAGCGGTTTGAGCAGAGTCCGAGACAGGCCAGGGCCAGACTGGAGCAGGCTGAGATATTCTCCAGGGATTTGAAGGACGAGAACAGGTATCGCCAGACTCTTGAGGAACTGATTGTCGACTTTCCGGGCTCGCCTTATGCCCCGGTCGCGCGCAGCCTCTTGGCTGAAGCAAACCGGCCGGCCGGGCCGGAGATAATTCACTAGCCAACGCCCGGCGTTTGCCTATAATCTGACGGTAATCCAAGTAGGAGCGGTTTCCCAGCCGCGACTCCGGTTCGTCCGCCACGATGCCTCGAAATCGCGACAAGGATGTCGTTCCTACAAGACAGGGTCCGAAATCAGGAGGAGCAGTATGAAGAGAATGGTCATCGTCCTGGTAGTGTTTTGCGCCGGCCATGCTGTCGCACAGTACACCCGTGAATGGCAGAGCGGCAACCTGGGTGCGTACGCCTGGGGCGCAAGCTACGGGTATGACATCGACGGCGATGGGTTCGGCAATCTGTGGGCCCGGTCAAGCAGCGGGCAGTTGACAATCTACAACTCAAGCCTGAGCGCGTACTGGAGCATCAGCTTTCCAGGGTACGACTACGTGTTCCTTGCGACTCCGCGCGACATTGACGGCGACGGGCTGATAGTGCCGGTGAATCTGGACGGTGACCCGGCCGGGGAACTGGTTGCGAGTGCGTACAAGCTCGATGGCAGCACCTACTCAGGCAAAATCCGGGTGTACGATGCCGCGACCCGGCAACTGGAATGGGAAAGCCCTGAGCTGTCCGGGTTCTCCGGTACCGTGTCCCTTGACGACGTTGACGGTGACAATAAGCACGAGATGATCATTACCCGGACCAATCACACCGGTGGCTGGGGCTATGTTGAAGTGTACGGGTACACGGGCGCGGGCCTGAACACCGAGCCCGGGTACGTGTTGGAATCGAGCCGGGTTGTGGCCGAGCCGAGCATCTGCCGGGACGGGACCGTAATCCGGTTCCAACTCAGGGCACCCGAAGGCATCCGGCTGTCCGTGTTTGACCTGGCCGGGAGACGGGTGAGGAAACTGCTGGAAGCCGACCTGCCGGTTGGCGAGTACCGGGTGAACTGGGACGGCGCGGATGACGTCGGTGACGAAGTTCCGGCCGGGGTGTACCTGTACCGGCTGGACCGGGGCAACATAGCCGAAGCCGGCCGGCTGGTCCTGACTAGATAGCCCGGTTGTTGACTTGGCGGGCGATTCGGCTAGATTAGGTGCAGCGCGAAGCGCTGTCGTCGTTCTGTGTCAATCTGGAGTTTGCCGGAGGGCTAGCCTAACTGGCAAGGCAGCGGACTTGAAATTCGCCGGCTCAGAAATGGGCCTTGGGGGTTCAAATCCCTCGCCCTCCGTTGACGCGGAATAGGTCCTATAGGGCCTATGAGACCTATATTGGAGAGGTGGCCGAGTGGTCGAAGGCGACCGCTTGCTAAGCGGTTATACGGGTAATACTGTATCGCGGGTTCGAATCCCGCCCTCTCCGTAAAAAGAAGGGTTCAAGGGGTCAAGGGTTCAAGGGGTCTAGTGATGGGCACTCGGACCCTGGAATTCTTGAACCCTTCCCTGAGGTTGTTGTGACTGGAACTGTTGCTGAAGAGAAGAAAGAAGTGCGGGTGCGGATTGCGCCTTCGCCGACCGGTGCGATGCATCTCGGGCTGGCGCGAACCGCGCTCTATAACTGGCTGTTCGCCCGGCACCATAATGGCAAGTTCATCCTGAGGATAGACGATACCGACTTGAAGCGGAATATCAAGGAGGCGTTGGAGCCAATCCTTCGAGGTTTGCGCTGGCTGGGCATTGACTGGGACGAAGGACCGGAGGTTGGCGGGCCACACGCACCGTACTTCCAGTCACAACGGGCTGAACAGTACCAGGCTGCAGTCAGGGAACTCCTGGAGCGCGGATTCGCATATCGCGACTATGCCACGCCTGAGGAAATCAAGGCGGAGAAGGAAGCGGCCCTGGCTGAGAAGCGCTCGCTTCGGTACAGCCGGCGCTGGATGGCCGAGACCTCAGAGCAAAGGGCACGGTTCGAGTCCGAAGGCCGCAAGCCGGTGGTTCGGCTGAAGATGCCCCAGGAAGGGAAGCTGGTGATTTGCGACCTGGTTCGGGGTCACGTAGAATTCAACTGGGCTTTGGAGCAGGACCATGTGGTTCAGCGGGCCGATGGTTCATGCCTTTACCATCTGGCCAATGTGGTTGATGACTACGACTTCGGGATTACCCACGTGATTCGGGGAGAAGAGCATCTTTCCAACACACCTCGTCAGGTCTTCATTGCCCAATCATTGGGCTGGCCGCTGCCCGAGTATGCCCAAATGCCTTTTGTAGCCGAGCCGGGAACCAAGAACAAGCTCAGCAAAAGGAAGGCTAAGCGGTATCTGAAGAACCCTGACTTTGCTCAGCTTGTCGAGCATGGCAACAGGATTGCCGATACTCTGAGGCTGGAAACCGACCCTGATACTTTTAACCCTGTGGTTCTCGATTTCTACGAAAAGGTCGGGTTTCTGCCCGAGGCGATTCTCAACTACCTGGTTCTCCTGGGCTGGTCTCTGGATGACAGGACCGAGCACTTCACGCGGGAGGAACTGGTGCGGGTGTTTTTGCTCGACCGGGTGAACCGGGCCCCGGCTAGTTTCGACCCCCGCAAGCTGATGGCGTTCCAGGTGCGGCACATGCTGGCAAAGCCGGTCGAGGAACGGGTGGACATGGTCCTACCCTACCTGCACAAGGCCGGGCTCATTCCCGAGCAGCCGGACGATGGGACCCGAACCGCCGTCGCGCGGATACTGGGGGCGGCCGGTGACCGGGTGAAGGTGGCGGGTGACATCCTCGACTATGCCGACTTCTTCACCGCGGACACGGAGCTGGAGTATGCCGAGAAGGCGTTCCGAAGGCGGATGGGGAAACAAGGCGCTGTCGAGCTGCTGCGCCGGCTAAGGGATCGACTGGCCGATGATGGCGAGCCCTTTGAGGTAGCGGGACTCGAGCGGCTGATGCGGGGCTTTATCGAGGCTGAGGGCGTCAAGGTTGGCGATATCATCCACGGGCTGCGGGTTGCGGTTACCGGCAAGCAGGTCGGGTTCGGGATGTTCGACTGCCTGGCTATCCTGGGCCGGGAAAGGTGTCTTGTCCGGATAGACCGGGCGCTTGAGAAGGCGGCAGCAATGCAGACTGATGCGGGAGAGAATGATGAGCGGAGATGACAAACCCAGGGAAGTGAAGTCGCGCAACTTCATCCAGGAAGCGATTGACGAGGACCTGAGAACCGGCCGGTTCGACCATGTTCACACCCGGTTCCCGCCCGAGCCGAACGGGTATCTGCACATCGGTCATGCTAAGGCGTTCGGTATCGACTTCGGGATTGCCGAAGAATACAAAGGGAAGTACAACCTGCGGTTTGACGACACCAATCCGGTCAAGGAAGAAGAGACGTACGCGGAGTCAATCAGGGAAGACATCAGGTGGCTCGGGTACGACTGGGAAGACCGGCTGTATCACGCGTCAGACTACTTCGAGCAGTTGTATGAATGGGCGGTGAAACTGATAAAGGCGGGTAAGGCGTACGTGTGCGACTTGAGTGCGGAGGAAGTCAGAGAGTATCGCGGCACTTTGACTGAGCCGGGCAGGGACAGCCCGTATCGGAACCGTCCGGTCGAGGAGAATCTGGACCTGTTTGCGAGGATGCGGGCCGGCGAGTTCCCGGACGGGTCGCGCATCCTGCGCGCGAAAGTCGACATGGCAGCACCGAACCTGAACATGCGGGACCCGGTGATGTACCGGATTCTGCACGCGCGGCATCACCGCACCACAGACAAGTGGTGCATCTATCCGACTTATGACTGGACACACGGGCAATCCGACTCCATTGAGGGTATCACGCATTCGCTGTGCTCGATTGAGTTCGAGGACCACCGGCCGCTGTATGAATGGTTCATCAGAGAGCTGGGCATTTTCCCGTCGCGACAGATTGAGTTCGCCCGATTCAACGTTACCTACACGGTGCTGTCAAAGCGCCGGCTCAGGGAGCTCGTTGAAGAGGGATATGTCAAGGGGTGGGATGACCCGCGGCTGCCGACCCTGTCCGGTCTGCGGCGCCGGGGTTTCACGCCCGAGGCGATTCGTGATTTTCTCAGTCGGACCGGTGTGTCCAAAGCGATGAGCACTGCGGACATCGGGCTGCTCGAGCACTGCCTGCGGGAAGACCTGAACAAGCGGGCTCTGCGCGCGATGGCGGTGCTGCGACCGCTCAAAGTGGTGATTGACAACTACCCGGAAGATAAGGTCGAGGAACTGGAGGCGGTGAATAACCCTGAGGACCCGAGTATGGGAACGCGGAAGGTTCCTTTTTCGCGCGTGCTGTACATTGAGCAGGACGACTTCCGTGAGGAACCGCCGAAGAAGTTCTTCCGTCTGGCACCGGGTCGCGAAGTGCGGCTCAAACACGCCTATTTCATCAGGTGCGAACGGGTGGTCAGGGACAGACAGACCGGCGAAGTGGTGGAGTTGCACTGCACTTATGACCCGGAGACACGGGGAGGTTCGGCTCCGGACGGACGCAAGGTCAAGGGAACTCTGCACTGGGTCTCAGCGGCCCACGCGCTTAAGGCAGAAGTCAGGCTGTACGACCATCTGTTCGTGAAAGAAAACCCGGGTGACGTGGAGGAAGGTGTGGACTGGAAAACGAACCTGAATCCGGAATCACTTGAGGTATTGAGTTCCTGCCGTGTGGAACCGGGCCTCAAAGGCGCTGAACCGGGAACGCGGTACCAGTTCCTCAGGCACGGGTACTTCTGTGTTGACCCGGATTCCTCGGATGAAGCGCTCAAATTCAACCGGACCGTATCCTTACGCGATTCATGGGCCAAGATTGAGAAAGCACAGAAAGACGGTTTTCACTAGGAGGCGATGGTGGACCTTTTTGCAAAGCTAGAGCGAACAGACGGCATCACGATTCTCTGCGGAGTGACGGTGGCGACCGGGAAACCTTCGGACGGGAAGTACCCTTTTGCGGTTATGCCGGCGCAGTTGGAGCGAGACGTGCGGAAGTCTGACTATGTGCTGCTGGCGGTGCACTACTACTCCCATATTCTGGCGCGCTACCCGCGCGAGGACCTTGAGCTTGATGAATTCGGAGTGGGGTTGCGGCGGATGGTCGCTGAGGTCATTGAACAAGGCATCTGGCCGGGTTCAGACCTTCTGCGTTACGCCGGGGTCCAGGACGATGTCAGGTTGGTTAAGCCGGACGAGAAGCTGGAAGGAAAAGGGATTCATGCCGCGCTTTTGCGTGCCCTGATGGCTGATGACCTTGACCTGGCACTCGAGATACCGGATGGGATTGATAATGAGGTGCTGAATCTGTCGGTAATCGCGCTCTTGCAAGGGATGACAGAAATGCTCGATGAGCCTGAGATTGAGCTTCTTGACAAGTCCTTGCGGTACATGAGAACCTATGTCGGTGAGGGCGCGAACTACGCGAGCCTGGCTGCGGCTCAGAACCTGGCAAACCGGGCGTTCCGCGAAGCCGGCGGCGAAGCGGTGTAGCCCCGAAGGGGCCAGGGGTCAGGGGCTTGGGGCTAGGGGGAGAAGCAGGAATGCAGCCGGCCGGTGTCGGGATTGAACAAGGAGTGAAGCCATGTCAGAACGTATACGGAGCCACAAGGACCTGAAGGTTTGGCAGGATGCGATGAGACTGGTTGAGCTGACCTACAAGCTGGCGAGACGATTGCCGGCAGACGAGAGATTCGGAATGGTTTCGCAGATGACGCGAGCTGCAGTTTCAGTGCCCGCCAATATCGCCGAAGGGCATGGCTCGAATTACCGCCGGGTTTTCCTCAATCACCTTTCGGTCAGCAGAGGTTCCTTGATGGAGCTGGAGACGTACCTACTGCTGACCGTGAAGCTCGGATACATGCAAGAGGACCAACTCAGAGAGATAGGTGCGGTAATGGATTCAGTTGGCCGGATGTTGAACGGCCTCATTCGCGCACTGAAGCAACCCAGGTCAGAGCATAAGTCCTGAGTGTTGGGTTCTGGCCCCAGTCCCTGGTCTCCAGCCCCTAGCCCCCAGCCTCCAGCCCCTAGCCCCCGTCTCCCAGGCCCTGTTTCCGGAGCCGCCGCTTTTCCGCACCTGCCTCAAACGACATGTAGAGCACCGGGATGAGCACCAGGGTGAGGAAAGTCGAGACGACCATGCCGCCGATTATGGCGCGGCCGAGCGGGGACCAGAACTCCGAGCCTTCGCCGATCTGGAGTGCGAGCGGCAGGAGCCCGAAGATGGTGGTGAACGCGGTCATCAGGATCGGCCGGAGTCGGACCCGGCCACCCTGCCGGACCGCCTGTTCGAGCGGCAGCT
The DNA here is from genome assembly GCA_030612625.1 of Caldifarciminota bacterium. Taxonomy (GTDB): domain Bacteria; phylum Hydrothermota; class Tepidihabitantia; order Tepidihabitantales; family Tepidihabitantaceae; genus UBA3079. The sequence continues at coordinate 245 of JAUWNN010000054.1, read as the reverse complement.
TCTGTTTGCGTCGGAGCTGGTTGATGTGGTCGATGAGCACGATGCCGTTGTTGACCACGATGCCGACCAGCACCAGCACCCCGATGCCGGAAACGACCGACAAGGTCGTGCCGGTGATAAGCAGGGCCCAGAGTACGCCGATGACCGCGAACGGCATGGTGAACATGATGATAAACGGGTCGCGGAACGACTCGAACTGGGATGCCATGCCCATGAACACCAGCAGCACCGCAATCAGGACCGCG
>JAUWNN010000138.1 GCA_030612625.1 Caldifarciminota bacterium | reverse complement strand
GGTGTCATGTCGGGCATCGGGGCGAAGGCCGTGACCGTTCTCAGCCTGAGCTTCTTTCCGGTACTCATGCCGGATGTCATGTCGAGCCAGAGCACGACGACCGCGTCCGAAGTCAGAGCGAAGGTCGTGACTAACACCGTGTCGGACTTCGTGACGGATGTCATCAAGAGGAACATGACGATGCCGGTCCAGACGCCCGAGTCGGAACCCATGACAAAGGCCATATCGAAGGGGAGGGTGGGGCCCACTGCCCCCCGGACAGTGGGCATTTGCAGGGCCAACGCTGTAACCCTCGCTTCGTCAGCGCGTTATCGGCAGCGTTATGTTTTGGGCTATTCCGGTCTCTAACCCGGTTAGAAGCCAGAATAAGGAGGTGGCTACCTTGATTGATGAGTAGGTTGCGCTGGCCTGAGCCAGAGCGTGCTTCTTGAGACGATTCGGCCTCAGCTTCTCAGTGTTATGGACACCGGCGGGTTTGCTGCCAGCCACCGGGTTTGCTTGTCAGGCTGAGGGATGTGAAGCCTTGACAATCCGACTGAGTTCGATAGAACTGTGCGGCTTATGAATGACTTGAACACACCAGGAACTGTTGGTTCGGACCAGGAAGGGATGGAGTTGGCGATAAGGGCTGCCTTGGCCGGGATTGAGGAGGGGCAGTCGCCGTTCGGGGCTTGTGTTGTGAAGGATGGCCGGGTTCTTGCGTGTGCGCATAATGCGGTGTGGCAGAAAGGCGACCCGAGCGCCCATGCCGAGGTGAACGCGATTCGGCAGGCGTGCCAGAACCTGGGCACGATTGACCTTTCGGGCTGCGTGCTTTATGCAACATGCGAGCCGTGCCCGATGTGCTATTCAGCCTGCCACTGGGCAAGGATTTCCAGAGTTGTTTTCGGGGCAGGGATTGAAGATGCAGTCAAGGCCGGGTTCAATGAGATGCAGGTTGGAGTTGAGCAGTTGAAGGAGATGTCCGGGGACAGGATTGAGCTTGTTTCCGGATTCATGAAGCAGGAGTGCCGGAGGGTTTTTCAGGCCTGGATTGAAGCGGGCAAAGGGAAACCGTATTGATGAAGGATGAATGCAGAATGCAGAAGTCAGAATGCAGAAGTCAAATTGCAAAAGGCAAAGTGCAGAAGGCAGAATGACAAGACAGGTCCAAATGACAAAATCCAAAGTCCAAATCAAATCCAAATTCCTAATGACCAAAGGCCGCCCCAGTTATTGGTCTATCATTTTGGACTTTGAGCTTTGACATTGATTAGTCATTGGGGCTTTGAGCTTTGGGTTTTCTCCTGGTGTGTCCTTGGCGAGCGGCATCGGATGCCGCGCTTGGCGGTTCAAATCCATATCCCTCTTGGTCTTGATTTGCCTGGCTTGACGCTGTTGCAGGCGCGGGTATAGTGGCCCGATGTTATCTCTCCATAGGACAGTGTTGTGAATAGGAAAGAGCTGACTATTCAGGGCCGGGTCAGGGAAATGCTCAGGCCGCAGTGCTATGGCAAGGGTGTCAAACGGGTGCGGTTGATTCAGACCCATACGTCCTGGGTTTTTCTGACCGGTGAGTTTGCGTATAAGGTCAAGAAGCCGGTCAACTTCGGTTTTCTGGATTACACTACTCTCTCGGCCCGGAAGTTTTTCTGCCGGGAGGAGTTGCGGCTCAACTGTCAGCTTTCTCCTGACATCTACCTTGAGGTGCTGCCGATTACTGCGTCGCGCGGGATGTTGCGGTTCGGCGGAAAGGGCCGGGTTGTTGACTACGGGCTGAAGATGATAGAGCTGCCCCAGTCTTCAATCATGACCGAGCAGTTGAAGCGGGGCGGCGTGATGTTCGAGCACATAGATGAGATTGCCCGGACGATTGCGGATTTCCACCAGCACGCGGAGCGGGGCAGAGAGGTTTCCCAGTACGGCAGTTCCGAGATAATCAAGCTCAACTGGGATGAGAATTTCGCCCAGACTATGGAGTTCCGGGGAAAGACGATTACCTATCGGGCGTTTGATGAAATCAAACAGACGGTGGAGAAATTCATCAGGGAGAAGCGGCATCGTTTCCGGCACCGGAGGGAAGCGGGTTTTGTGCGCAAGTGCCATGGCGACCTTCACTCGAAGAACGTCTTTGTCGGTGATGAGGTCCATATTTTTGACTGCATCGAGTTCAACCCGCGTTTTTCCTGTTCTGATGTGGCCTCGGAAATCGCGTTCATGGTGATGGACCTTGATTTCTGGGGACGCAGAGACCTGGCTAGCTTTTTTGTGGAGCGGTATCTGGTCTATTCCAGGGATGTCGGCCTTTTGCGGCTGCTGGACTTCTACAAGTGCTACCGGGCCTATGTCCGGGGTAAAGTGACAAGCTTCAATCTGAACGACATTGGAATACCGGAGGATGCCAAGGCTGAGGCAAAGGCGACCGCGCGTAAGTATTTCAAACTGTCCGAGCGCTATGCGCGCCAGCTTCAATCTGAGCCGAAGCTTGTGGTGATGATTGGTCTGCCGGGCACAGGCAAGAGCTACCTGGCCAGGCGGATTGCGGACCGGTTCGATGCTTTCCATTTGCTGAGCGATTCGATTCGGAAGCAACTCATGGGGGTTCCGGTCGGAACACACAGGTTCAATGAAGATGGTAAAGGCATTTATACTCAAAGGGTCGGCAAAAGGACTTATGCCGAGATGATGCGGCGGGCAAGGATGTTCCTTTGTGCCGGCCACAGCGTAGTGATGGATGCCACGTTCCTGCACGAGGATTCCCGGGCGAGTGTCAGAACTGTGGCTAGGAGAGCCGGGGTTCCGATTCTTTTTGTGTATACGTACTGTCCGGACAAGACCGTTGCCGGCCGGATTCAGCGCCGGGTCAGGCGGTACGGTTTCTCAGACGCCACTATGAAAGTCTACCGGGCGATGAAGAGCCGGTTCACACCGCCCAGGGCAAGCAGGGACTTGGTGCGGATTGATACCCGGCAGCCGGTAAGTAGTTCGGTGGCCAGGATTGAGCGCGCACTACTTCGTATCTGACGCCCATATCGGGGCCGGGCCGGCCGGTGCCGAGGAGAGGCTGCTTTCTTTCCTTGAGTCCATTCAAGGACGGGCCGATTCGCTTTATATCATCGGCGACCTTTTCGATTTCTGGTTCGAGTCCGACCGCGCCGTCCCCGAATACGGGTTCAGGACTATGGCCGAGATTTCCCGTTTACACCGGGCCGGTACGAGAATCACCTGTCTGGCCGGGAACCATGATTTCAGGTTCCAGCAGTTTTTCAGCCGCGAAGTCGGTGCGAGGAGAGCAGATATTGTGGAGGAAGTGATTGACAACAGGCGGGTATGGATGAGTCATGGGGACCATGTGGACCAGAGATTGATTTCGGTCCTTTTCCGGCGGCTGATGAGAAGCCGGGCCGGTGAGGTCGCCTACTCGCTGGTGCCTTGTGATATGAGAATGGAGCTTGCGGGCTGGGCCGCCCGAATCAGCAGGGCCAGGGAGCAGGATGAGTATCTGCGAGAGGAGTTGGCGAGGTTTGCGGCCGGCAAGCTGGCCCAGGGGTTCGACCTTGTCGTGATGGGGCATCTTCATATCCCGGAGTTGCGCCGAATTGAGCACGGGCTGTACCTGAACACAGGAGACTGGCTGACCCATTTTTCCTACGGCATGATAAAGGATGGGGTGGTTTCACTTGAGTATTTCCGGGAATGAGCGGGAAGTGAACCACAGATGAACACAGATGGACACAGAGAAGGCAGAAGTCAAATTGCAAAAGGCAAAGTGCAAAAGGCAAGATGGCGGAAGATTGCCACGGCGGCGGAGCCGCCTCGCAATGACGAAGGGGCGGAGAGAAGGATGAGGCGGAAGGATGAAGGCAGAATCTCACCACAAAGGCACGAAGATACGAAGAAATGAAATTACAGATGAAGACAGATGGACACAGAGAAGAAGACAGAATACAGGGAGAAAACCGGAGCGGGAAGTGAAACCACAGATGAGCACAGCGCGGCCCCCGAAGGGCCGCAACCAAACCAGGATTGGCCACGAAATCACGAAAGACACGAAAGAGAAGTAACCGCAGATGAATACCGATGAACGCAGATTCCTCATCCGGACCCTATCTGTGTAATCTGCGTAATCTGCGGTTCAGCCGTTTTGTGCCTTTGTGTTGTATTTCGGTTCCGGGGTCGGGTCGCCCGCTTGACCTGCAGTGCAACGGAGCATATTATCTGCTATGCTCGTGCAGGTGTCTGCGAATAGAAGGCGGGCATGATGGCTCGCAAATCCCGCAAGACCCGTACCGGTTCCTTACCTCCAGCCCGAACGGGGAAACAGTTCAACCTTGAGCACAAGGCACGCTGGCTGGTGCCGGTCCTGCTCGCACTCATCGTTCTCATCGGACTCGGTTTGCGGGCGTCAGACTTGCGGGCCGACCCGCCGCCGTACCTGAGCTGGAGCTTTGCCCCGTACTCAGACGAGGCGCACAATGCCTACACCGCGCGTAATCTTGCGCTGTACGGAGCCTTGAAAGTTGACGACTACGTTCCGTTTGTGGTCTACCCTCTGGTCAATGTCCTTCTGGCCCTGGTGTTCAAGCTGTTCGGGGTCGGGTTCGTACAACTCAAGCTGGTGTCTCTTCTCGCAGGTGTGCTGGCGATTCTCGTCATGTATCTGCTGGTCAAAGAGGAGTCAGGCCCTGTTGCCGGACTGCTGGCCGCGTTTGGAATCGCGGTATGCTATCCGCTTGTGATGTACTCGCGACTGGGGCTGGTGGAGTCGGTCCAGATTCTCTTTCTGCTGGCGACCGGGCTCTTCTTTGTTCGAGGCTTGAAACGCCCCAGACAGATGGCCATATCCGGACTCTTTGCGGCCGGCGCGGCTCTGTTCGTCAAAGTCTCCGGGGTGTTCGTGCTGCCGGCAGTGGCGCTGGTGTTCTTGTGGCAGTTTATCGAGGCCCGCCTTCATAAGGAGTCCTGCCGGCAGTTGGGTCGCGCGGTTGGATGGTGGTGTTTTGGAGCCGGGGTCGTTTTCGTGCTCTGGCTCCTGGTAGTCTTCTTTCCTCATCGGGCCGACTATATCAAGTACGTAGTGCGCCACTCTTTCGAGTCACCGACCGGCCATCCGCGGAACATTGTCGGATACCTGCTGAATACCTTTTCGGTTGGTGGGCCGTATCAGGTCGGAGCGACTTCTCTGAAAGTTTTCTTTGACACCCTTAAGAACAGAATAGGATTCTGGTTGTTTCCCAAGGCTCTGTTTGTTGTCCTGCTCGGGTTTGTATTCCTGCCCGGTTTTGCGCGGAAGCGCCTGGCCGGAATGCGCTACCTGTTCGCCTGGTTTGTCATCGGGGCGCTGATGTTGGGCTATATGAACTACCATCCGCCCAGGTATGAAATTATGCTTCTGATTCCACTCATCGGGGCTTTTGCTTTGATGCTCACACGGCTGCTGGAGAGCGGCACTCTTGTGCCCCAGGTGAAACGCAGCTTCTTGAAGTCCGGGTTCTACTGTCTGTGGCTCTGGCCGGTCGTGCTTCACCTCGCCACTTATACCAGCGGGTTCTGGGGTCTGGTTCGCCCGACATCTGGAGAGAGTCTGCTCGCACTGACTTTTGGGATAAGTCTGGGCCTGGCAGGACTGGGTCATTTTGTGCTGCGACTGCTGAAACGCGGGATTGACTTGAGGTCGATTCCGGCCCGTGCGGTGCTGGTCATCGTTGTGCTGGTGCTGGTTCTGAGACTGGACCTGGTGCAGTACTTCGGCTGGTTCAATAACCGGCGATACGACATAGTGTCCTGTTCCCGCAAGCTGGATGCAGACCTGCCCGACGACGCGGTTCTTGCAGGGTCCTGGGCACCGGCTCTGCTGGTCGAGTCGCGCAAGCGCGCTCTGTTCGTAAGCGAGCAGTGGTCGGTCAATGTCTTCGACCCGGTCGGCCGGTATGGAGTTACTCACCTGATTTCCCTGGGAGACGGAGACGTCAAACTGTTTGAGAGGATGTACCCCGGGCTGATGCAGCGTGCTACAGAATTCCTTAACTGCCGGTTTCCAGAACCGCCACTTGTTGTCTATACTCTGCCGCAACCGACGCAGAATAAGGAATGACGCATGAAGCATAATGCGTGATGCATGAATAGAGGATTGTGATGAAATGGCGTTCAAGCAGGAAACAGCCCAGAACCGAAATGAAAGCCCGGCCTGCGAAGATGTTCTGCCTGCCGCAGAGAGCGAAATGGCTGGTTCCGGCCTTGATAATCTGTTTCATTCTTGTGGGGTTGTTCCTGAGAGGGTCAGACCTTGGGGCTGACCCGCCGCAGACCCTGAGCTGGAGCTTTGCTCCTCACACCGACGGGTGGCTGAACAGCTACTCGGCTCGCAGTCTGGTGCTCTATGGTGCCTGGAAGACCGACGACTTCTTCCCGTTTGTTATCTACCCTTTGTTCAATGTCCTTGTCGCGCTGGTGTTCAGACTGTTGGGCTTTGGACTGGTCCAGATGAAACTTATATCACTGCTGGCCGGTGTTGCCGTCATCTGGGTGGTATACCTGCTGGTTAAGAGAGAAGCCGGCAGGATTGCCGGGCTTGTGGCTGCTCTGGCTACGGCCGTCTGCTTCCCGCTCGTGATGTATGACCGGCTCGGCCTGGTTGAGCCGGTTCAGGTTCTGTTTCTGCTCCTGGCCGGGTTTTTCTTCAGCCGCGGAATTGAGAAACCCTGGCTGATGGTCCTGTCCGGTTTCTTTGCCGCCGGGACATTGCTGCTGGTGAAAATTTCAGCCCTTTTTGTGGCACCAGTCATGGTGGTGATGTTTGCATGGCAGTTCTTCGCAAGCCGGAAGGACCCGGAGGCCATTTCCAGGTTGGGCCGGGGGCTCGGACTCTGGTTCGCCGGCGTCGGTGTGGCGCTCGTTGTATGGTTTCTGGTTGTGTTCCTGCCCCACCGGAACGACTACATCCAGTACGTCCTGCGTCATTCTCTTGAATCGCCTTACGGCCACCCGGAAACGCTCCTGGATTACCTCTTGAGCATTTTCGCCATCGGCGAGACGGCAATGTGGATTTCGCGGCTGCCGTTTGTGGCGCTGCTTGGCTTTCTGTTTCTTCCTGGTTTTGGGATTGGACGTCGTCCTGGATTGCGATACCTGTTTATCTGGTTCGTGTTTGCGGTCCTGATGCTGGGCTATATGAACTACCGGCCCCCACGCTATGAGATTATCCTTATCCTGCCGTTGATTGCGGCATTTGGAGCCGCGCTGGGCCGGCTGGTCGAGAAAGGAACTCTGCTGCCCGAAGTGAAACCCGGGCTGTTGAAATCGGTACTTTTTTCCATCTGGCTCTGGCCTCTGGTTCTGCAACTTGCCTTTTACTCGGGCGGTTTCTGGGGAGCGCTGCAGGCAGATACTGCGGCAGGCCTGCTTGGTTTGACATTTGGAATCAGCCTGGGTCTGGTGGTTATAGGGCATGTGGTGCTGAGGCTGGTCCGGCAAGAAGTGGTTGCAAGGTCGATTGCGGTCCGTGCGGTCCTGGCAGTTGTTCTGCTTGTTCTGGTGCTCCGGTTTGATTTGGCCCAGTACTTTGACTGGTTCGGCAACCGGACCCACTACCTGGTAGAATACTCCCAGGACCTGGACCGGATTCTCCCTGATGACGCTGTCCTTGCCGGGGGCTGGGCACCGGTATTGCTGACGAATCCCAGGAAGCGAGCATTGTGCATCACCGACTGGGCAAACAGCACTGACCCGGTCGCCAGGTATGGGGTTACCCATCTTGTTGCACCTGCGCAAGGTCCTGAGTTTATGATGTTCATAACGCTCTACCCGGACCTGATGTGGAGAGCGAGGCTCATTCGACGGTATGTGGTGCGCAAGATTTCCATCAGTGGAGAACGTAAGGACTATATCCTGGATGTTCATGAACTCGGGGTCGGCCGCTGAAGACCGACACCGATAGCCGGTAGTTCTATTTCCTTTCTGTTCCTACGAACAGGAGCGGAAAGGCGATATCACTAACACAACAGGGTATCCAGACCGCGAAGAAAAGGAATACAAAAACGGCGATGTATGACAACAGG
>JAUWNN010000145.1 GCA_030612625.1 Caldifarciminota bacterium | reverse complement strand
AACAACCCGTTTGGTTGTCAACAACACACTATAGCCTAACGTGGCCTGATGTAAATTTGCGCCGTTGGGTTGCAAAAGGTCTGGGTGTCACCCTTTGGGGGTTACACCCTGACGTTCCTTCGGCTTCCGTTTGACAAAGATGAAGACCTGGTGCATATTACAGTGATGAGTTTGCTGCATGAGTCTGCGGGTTCAGAGCAAGAAAGGAGGAAAAGATGCTGAAAAGCCCTGTTCTTGCCCTTTTCTGTGTTGCGGTCCTGCTCCTGCCCGGTGTCCTTCCGGGCAAGGAGCCAGGAACCGGGTCTGAATACGCCGGAGCCGGGATGCGTATATCAGAGCACGAAGGGAAAGTCATTGTCAATTGCCCGTACGGCGGGCTGCCGGCCGAAAGGGCCGGGCTTGAAGCCATGGACGTGATTGTCGGGGTTGACGGTGTTTCAACCGAGGGTCTGTCACCAGGCGATGTCGCGAGGCTGGTTGCAGGTGCCCCGGGAACCACGGTCAGGTTGACGGTTGAGCGCGAAGGCGAGGATGAGCCGCTGGAGTTCGAGGTCATGCGTGAGGTTGTCGTCTTCCCGGACACGCTGCATCCGGCCCGGCAGGGCGACAAATGGGGTTACATCGACAACGTCGGCAACATGTTCCTTCCCGCGGTGTTTGAGCGTGCCGGCCATTTCAGCGAAGGGCTGGCCCATGCGAAATACGAAGGCAGGTACGGATACATCGGCAAGGCCGGTCTGTTCGTGGTCAGGGCGGAATTCGATGATGCCTGTGAGTTCAGCGAAGGGCTTGGGCGTGTCCTCGAGGATGGCAAGTACGGGTTTGTGGACAAGTCCGGGAAGTTGGTGGTTGAGCTGCAGTTCGACTACGCCGAACGGTTTTCCCAAAGCATGGCCGCGGTGAAGCTGAATGATAAGTGGGGTTTTATTGACCGAACCGGCAAGGTGGTGATTGAGCCGCAGTATGAGAATGCTCGGAGTCCGACCGAAGGGCTGACGTGCGTGAAAGTCGGCGAGAAATGGGGCTATATCGACATGACCGGCAAGATGGTTATCAAACCCCAGTTTGATTGGGCCAGAGACTTTCAGGAAGGGCTGGCCGGAGTTGAAGTGAACGGCAAGCACGGGTTTGTTGACCGAAACGGCAAGCGGGTAATCAAACCTCAGTATGAAGCCTTCCTTGGTTTTTTCTCCGAAGGTTTGGCTTGTGTCAAGATGGGCGAGAAGTGGGGCTACATTGACAAGACCGGCAAAACGGTAATTGAGCCGCGATATGACGACGCCCGGAATTTCTCTGAGGGCCAGGCTGCGGTCAAAGTTGACGGCAAATGGGGTTATGTTGACAAGATAGGCCTGATGCCGATACAGCCGTCCTTTGGCGATGCGTGGAGCTATGAAAATGGCCTGGCCCAGGTTGAAATCGGCAACAGGATGATATACATAGACAACACCGGAGCCCCGGTCTGGGCAGAGAACTGAAGGGTGGGCGGAAAGGATGAAGGCTGAAGGATGAAGAATGAAATGGACCTTTTGAAGATGACCGAAGCGCGGCGGCTCGCCTGGCTCAAGGCGAACCGGATTACGTTGATAATAGTGGGAGTTGTCTGGATTGGAATGATTGGTTGGTATTGGGCGAAGTACGGGCCGCCCTGGTTTCTGATTGCGTGCGTGCCGGTCTTTGCGCTGTTCCGGCTCTGTGCTTACCTGTTGTACAAGAAAAGGCTGCCCACAGAAGAACAGCGGGAATCCGGCAACTGACCCGGCTATTGCCGGGCAGGGAGAATTCGAGCCGCGCCGCCTGGGCATTGTCAATATGACGTATTAGTAATATCTACGCAGGCGCGAAATTCCTCCTAACCTCTTGAACCCCCGAACCCTAGACCCCCGCTGCGAAATTCCCCTCCCCGGCCCCCCAGACGGTTTGGTCTTCTCTTTTCAGCGGCCTTTTCCTGAGCCTTTTTTCGGCCCTTTTGCGATGCCTTATTCAGGGTCTTTTCCCCGGCCTTTTGCTCGGGCTTTTGCGATGCCTTTTCTTAGGTCTTTTTCCCAGCCTTATCAAAAGCCTTGTTCAAGGCCTTTTGACAAGCCTTTTCACAGGTTTTCCCCAGCGTCTTATTCAGGGCCTTTGTTGAAGCCTTTTCACGTGCCTTATCCAAAGCCTTTTGATGAGCCTTTTCAGATGCCTTTTGCCAAGCCTTATTCAGAGCCTTTTCTTCGACCGGTCAAATCTGGGACCAAATCCGGCAACAAACTCGACAACAACTCCAGCAGCAAATCAAACGATAACCAGAGCAACAATTCCAACAGCAATTCCGGCAACAAGTTCAGGAACAATCAGAACAGCAACTTCAACAGCAATTCCGGCAACAACCGAAGCAGCAATTCGAGCAACAACTCGAACAGCAAATCCAGCAACAGATGCTGCGACTAATCCAGCAGCACCTGCATCAACAGCTTGAGGAATGACTCCAGCAACGACTTGAGCAATAGTTGCAACAACTTATCAAGCAACACTTCCAGCAGCGATTCCAGCAACAACTCAGACAACAACTCAAACAAGCCCCTGGGCGACCCACCCCCTATGAATACGTGACTTACAGGCTCTCAGGCGTATCACAACCGCCACACCAGCCCGTTCCTTGACAAGAACGACACGACCAATATGCTGAATGGTGATGTGCAAGGCAACGGTGCCGGATACAATCCTCCGTCTGGTCGAGCGCCAAGTCAAAGCCACCGACCGGCGCATTGACCAACTGGTCTATGAGTTGTATGGATTGACGGATAAGGAAATTGGGTCAGTAGAGGAGGTAGCATGGCCACACTGAAGAAGACCAAAGTCGGCACGGAAAAAGAGCTTCATGAGGTGATCGAGAAGGAACTCGATGCACTCGAGGAAGGCCTGTGTCTCCTCAAGTACGAGTTCGGACTCGAGAAGGCGAGACCAGACTTCCTCTGTGTCGATAGCGGCGGGAGGATTGTCATTATCGAGGTCAAGCTGGGAGAAGACGAGAACGTTCTGTTCCAGGCGCTGGGCTACTACAGCATCATTGACCAGGAGAGGTACGTCATTGCGAAGATGTTCCAGGACTCGCAGGTAGACCCAAAGGAGCATCCGAGGATAGTCCTGGTTGCAAAGCGGTTCTCCGACTACCTCAGGAGGCTGACCGTACTCGTAGTCCCTGACGTGGAGATCTATGAGTACTCGCTTCTGCAGACACCCGAGAGCAAGACTGGCGTCTGTTTCCACTCAGTCACATCCCCGAAACTCGAGGTTGAACCTAGCAAGCCGTCTTCCGTGGACAGCCTAAGAGAGTACATACGAGACGACGAATTGCGGATGCTCTTCTCCAAGCTGATTCCGGAGGTGGAGAGCATCGGCGAAGGGATAGAGTCCTATGCCACGCAGAACTACGTAGGTTTTAAGTTCAAGGGCCGTATGGTCGCGTGGCTGAGTCCCTACAGGAAGTCGGTGGAACTCGGTGCAGTGGCCATTGATGAGAACGGACGTTCCGTGGAGAACGTACCCGTCCGTCTTGACGCCGACACGCAGGATTACGCACACATCCTTGAGAGAACCGGGAAGTCCTTCCTGAACCTCGGTGGCAAGATGCCGCTTGGACACCATCAAGCGGATGACCAAGGCCACCGACCGAATGATTGACAGGCTGGTCTACGAGTTGTATGGCCTGACGGAGAAGGAAATCAGAATAGTTGAGGAAGCGACATGACCGAGACCGCTGCCGTGCGTCCGGTACATCTGCCTCCAGGGCAGCGGTATCGTCTCTATCTGGATGAATCGGGCGACCACGTGTTCAGGCACACGAACGACGAGCGACATCGGTATCTGTGCCTGCTGGGCTGCTGGTTCCGCGGTGACGCCTATCACGATTTCCACTCGCAGCTAGAGGCCTTCAAGCAGAAGCACATCCCGCACAGCCCTGACGAGCCCGTGGTCCTGCACCGTGAGGACATCATGAACCGCCGCGGACCATTCTGGCGACTGCGCGATGACAAGGTCAGGACAGCCTTCGATCAGGGGCTGGTTGAGTTGGTCACGCGGACGAGTTTCACTGTTGTTGCAGTGGTTATCGACAAGGCCGTGCTTCGCACCAAGTACCCGACTCCGTCGCATCCCTACCATCTCGCGCTGGGTTTCATGCTTCAGCGATACTGCGGGTATCTCAACCACGTTAGTCGCCACGGGGACGTCATGGCCGAGAGCCGTGGGCGCAAGGAGGACCGTCTGCTGTCCAACTCCTATGAGTGGGTTTACTCTCATGGTGCGTGGCGCATGCCGGCGACGGCATTCCAGCAGGCGCTTACGACCGGGCAGTTGAAGGTCAAACCCAAATCCGCCAACATTGCCGGGCTCCAGTTGGCCGACATGTTGGCACACCCGGTGCGGTCGATGGTTCTCTCGTACTACAAGCATCGCCGTGAGGGATTCCCTCCGTTCGCCACACAGATGCTCGCCGCCATCAAGGGGAAGTACAACCGTCATCTGTACAGCGGCAACGCTGAAGGCTATGGCTTCGTTCTGTTCCCGAAATGAAAGTGCCCCTTGCGGGGCGCTTTCACGCTTGCCCTACGCGGGCAATCCAACTCCAGATAACTGGATTGAGTTCATTGTAGCGTGGGGCCGGCGCATGTCAAGCTCTTCCAAGGCGCGGCATGACCGGATGCTGAAGCTGCACAAGCGATTGCCCTGCGCGTTTGCGTCGTAGCATGAGTAGAGCATGAAACGCTGGCGGCTGATTCCGGCAGTCGGCCTTCCTGTGGCGTTCGCCGCACTTGGGTACTTCATTAACATCATCGGCCCGGTCTCGCTGTTGCTGGTCGTGCTAGGGCTGTGTGTTCTGGTCGTCATCTCGTTCGTACTGGTCGTGCTGCTCGTTCTCAGAGTGGCAAAGATACGGAAGCGACCTGTATCCGCGGCCGCACTGCGTATCCCTGCGCTGGGAGTCTTGACCGGTGTGCTTGGTCTTGCGGCAGGCTACCTCGGCGGCCCGCCGCCTCTTCCCAGCGTCAGAACGAGCGTGAGCAGTGAGCTGGCCTACATCTACAACACCGACCAAGGGGACCGGGTCACCTTGCGTTTGCTGCGGCCTGAGCGCGACGCAGTGCGCCTCGGCCGCGTGCTTGAACTGCACCGGCAGGGACTCATCACTGGGCCTGTTGACCAGCTCAATGCGGCGATGGTGCTGCAGCACGGAAGGGACTCGACCCACTACCGTCTGGCACATGAACTGGCAAAGGCCGCGTTCAACGGCTGGGTGGAAACGCCGAAGCGCTCGAAACAAGACGCCGAGTGGGTGATGAAGGCGACCTATGACCGGTGGATGTTGTCCATCGGCAAGCCGCAGGTTTATGGCACCCAGAAGGAATTCGACTTTGGTTTCTAACCTGCGGCGAGTGCGATTGGCAACGGTTGAGCGGATGCTTGCGTTGCCCAAGCAGTTGCCCGTGAGGAGGAAAGACGCTGAAGGCCGACATCTGACGGCCAACGGCTAGTGAGGAAGCAATGAGCAGAGAGGAACCGACCGGCAAGAGAACTACACCGGGTTGGACCGACATTCGCAGGAGGCTTGCACACTCGGACATGGACTACGTGGTCGGAATCGTGAAGGCTCTCTATTACTTCTCCAAGGAGAACCGCACATTTCTTGCCTCGCGTCTGTTTCCCGAGACGGATTGGTCGGCTCTGCTTGAGAAACATCGGAAGCAGGTCAAGAATGCGGTCTTTCCGGACCCTTCGCATCAGATTCGTCTCGGCGACGCCCGCAAAGCCATCAGGGCCTACCGAAAGGCAACATCGGATTTGGCCGGCACCGCCGAGCTGATGCTTGTCTATGTCGAAAGCGGCACCGACTGCGCGCAGAGCTATGGGGTGGATTACGAGTCGTTCTATTCCAGCCTCGAATCGATGCTGGACGACCTGCTCGACCTGCTATGCGATGAGCGCAACCGCCGGCTCCTCGAACGACTTCGCGAGCGGGTGCGCGACTTGGAACAAAAGGCAAGTGACATCGGCTGGGGCTACGGTGACTACGTCAGCGAGCGCCTTGCCGAGGTCGGTCTGCTGGACGATGAAGGCGCGGAACTGGATGAGCCCGCTGCTTCGGACACAGAACAGGATGGTCAGGCTGGTCGAGAAGATGCTTGACCTGCAGACGGCTTACGGCTCACAGCCAACGGCCAGAGGCAGGAAGCGGAAGGCGGTTGGCGGACAGCGGCAAGCGGAACTTATCGAGCGCCAAATCAAAGCCACCGACTGGAGCACCGATGAGCTTGTACATGAGTCGTATGGCCTGTCGGATAGGGAAATCAGGATGGTGAAAGACGCAATGCAGGGAAAGACTGAAGGCTGAAGGATGGCCAGAAGGATGAAGGCTGAAGGATGAGAGGAGAAGGAGGAATAGGTGATGACACTGGCAAGTAGTACTGCTGCGATACTTTCGATTGTGCTTGGGGCCTTAATCTGTTTCTTCGGGTACAGGCTCTTGCGGGTGACTTTGGGGATTGCCGGGTTTGTTGTTGGGGCCGCACTGGGTGGTGCAATCGGTTCGATGATTACGGGTGTGAGCCAGGTCTTTCTGCTGATTATCGCAGTGGTTTGCGGGATTGTCGGCGCGATTCTGGCCGCGGTGCTTTATAAGGTTGGAGTCTTTTTGCTGGGCGCAGGTGCAGGTATGCTGATAGCTGGCCTGGTGGTCGCCGGGACCGGTAACACACCTCACATTCTTGTGCTGGTGGCTGCGGGTATTGTCGGCGGACTGATTACGCTTCTTTTGCAGCGGACTTTGGTTTCAATCCTGACTGCGTTCGGCGGAGCCTGGGGAGTTGCAGCCGGAGTTTTCCATCTTGCAGGCTGGTACGATTTGTCAGCCGGCTATCTTGGTCTTGCGGCTTTGCGTGCGTCCGCACCGCATTTCGGGCTGATGGTGATATGCTGGATAGTACTTGGGATTCTGGGCTCGATTGCGCAACTCGCAGGGAGACGGAAGCGGAGAAGATGAAGGTGAGCAGAAAAAGGATTCCTACCACAAAGGCACGAAGGACACGAAGGGGCAGAAGTCAAATCGCAAAATGCAAAGTGCAAAAGGCAAATGCAGAAGGCAGAATGAGAACCACGGATGAATACTGATGGACACAGTGAAGACAGAAGTCAAAGTGTAGAGTGCGAAAGGCGAAATGATGCTCCGTGTCACCCTGAGCAAGCACAGCGCGTCGAAGGGTCTCTCGGATGATGCCATTCGGCACTCGGCATTGAGCTGTTGGACGGCACCCTTCGACAGGCTCAGGGCAGGCTCTGCTCCTTGTGCTGTCGGACAGCACTTTCCGCTTCCGCTCCAATCGTCGCAAAACGCCATTCGTAATTGAGTTGAATCAGCAAAGGCACAGATGATAATCCTGGTCATCTGGCTCGGACTCATGGGGCTGGCCGGGATGGGTGCTGTCTGGCTTCTGGTGAGCCGGTTCCCTGAGGTCTTTTTCGAGACCCAGAACTGGAAAGCGACCCGCAAAGGCCGGGTCGTACGAATAGTGATTCTTGTCGGGTCGGTCTTGTCCGGATTGACACTGCTGGCCGGAATTGCAATGCTGGTTTTCATGCGGACAGTTCCGCTCGATTGAATAATCCAGGGCCTATGAGGGTAGAATCTATAGAAAGCGAAGAAATGGACGCTGATGATGCAGTTATCCGACAGGTTCTTGCCGGTGACAAGGACGCTTTTGAGGTGATTGTGAAGCGGTATCAGGCACGGGCTTACCGGGCCGCCCTGGGCTGGGTCGGCAATTGTGAAGATGCGCTGGATATGTCCCAGGATGCGTTTGTCAAGGCGTTCCGGGCTTTGAG
>JAUWNN010000097.1 GCA_030612625.1 Caldifarciminota bacterium | reverse complement strand
GAATGACTGATGGAATGACGGAAGCGATGCGCCAGGCGATTCTTCAAGGCTTGCGTGAAGCAGTTCGCGAAGCGATTTCCGAAGCAATGCGCGAGGCGTTTATCGAAGCCATTGCCGAAGCGCTGCAAGACAGGTTTGCCGACACCTTTCAGGACACGATGAACGCTACAATGAAAGCTACAATGAATACACGATTTCGTTCTGGATTTCGGGTTTCGGATTGAGAGCGGCTTGGGGAGTTAAGGGGGGAATTAGGGACAACCACCGTTTTTCCTGCCGGGCCGTTATCGTTCACCACGGTCAACTTCCACTCCAATTCGCCCGCGTGTCAAGCGCATCACCAACGTCGTGGTCAGTGCTCATCGTCCCGTTCCAGGCCAAGTTCCCGCAGGACTTTGGGCCAGCCCTTGACGATGACGTAGGCAAAGCCGCAGAAGCAGACGGTCGAGTTTCATGTCGCGTCACCGTTTCCTACTGATGCCGATGCCGGAAAATAGTCGCTGTCCCTGTTTCTCGCAAGGGTTCTAGGATTCAAGGGTTCCAGCGTGAATTGCTCCTCTTGGCGGCCTTGGCGTTCTTGGCGGTTCCAATCCGCTTTCCGCTGACCGCCTTCCGCTATCCGCCTGCAACGGAAGATTGCCGCAGTCGCTTCGCTCCTTCGCAATGACAGCGGGGTCTCCGGCTTTGCCTTTTGGCTTTTGCCTTTTGCCATTTGCACTCTGACTTCGCCCCCATCTGTGTTCATCTGTGGTTATCTGTGGTTAGGTTTCCTCTTGGCGGTCTTGGCGGTTGGACCCGCTCCGGCCGGCTACGGCCCGACTGCGGTGTAGAATGCGGTTCGGCCGCGCAGGAGCCGAATCAGGGCCGGCCGGTCATATCCGGCCATCTTTTCGGCAATGACAGCAAAGGTCTTCTTGTCCTCTACCACAGCGAAGTTGATTTCGACAATCACATCCCCGGCCCGGATGTTCGACTCGTCAGCCGGGCTGGCCGGTTCGACCGCCTGAACCGCAACACCGTGCTCCGTGCCGGTGCGCAGTTTGTCCGCATCATCAAGCTCGCGCGCGAGAAGCCCGAGCCAGTAACGGACCGGCGGTGCCTTGCGCGGCTCGGTCCCGGCCACCGGCCAGGCTTCAAGTTGAGCCCCAAATTCCATGGTCTGTCCCTGCCGGAAAAGAACAAGACCGACCGAATCGCCCGGGCTGCCTGATGCCACCCGGTTCTGGAACCAGCGCACGTCAGGAACCGGCTCCTGGTCCAGCATCAGGACAACGTCACCCGGTTTGATTCCGGCACGGGCTCCGGGCCGGCCCAAAGCAACCGAAGCGACCAGGACCCCGCTTTGTTCCTGGAGCCCGAGCGCCAGCCGAATCTCGTCGGTAACAGGTTGGGTGTTTATCCCGAGATAGCCCCGGACTACTTCGCCGTGGCTGATAAGGTCTCGGGCAACTTCCGAAGCCAGATTGACAGGAATGGCAAACCCGATGCCGGTATGCTCGCCTTCAGACGAGGTTCTGACAAAGCTGTTGACCCCGACCACCCGGCCTTGAGTGTCAATCAAAGGGCCACCTGAATTCCCCGGGTTCATCAGCGCATCGGTCTGGATGAAGTCCTGGAAATCAGGACCTGACCGCTTGGCAAGTCCCCAGCGGGAGAGCCCGCTCACCACCCCGGCCGCTGCCGAGCCTTGAAGACCGAACGGACTGCCCAGGGCAATCACCCACTGCCCTATGTCCAGCAGGTCAGAATTGCCCAGTTCTGCAGGAGCCGGCAGGCCTCTGGCTCGCACCTGCAGGACCGCCAGGTCGGTAACCGGGTCACGCCCCACAACCCTGACGTCTTCTCCCTTGTATTCGGTTCCATCATGGAGCTCAACCAGGATTTCTTCGTACCCGCTGATTACGTGGTTGCACGTAAGAATGTGACCGCTGGTGTCGAAAACAAAGCCGGTGCCGGCCGAGCGCACCTGAACCAGTGGAAATTGCCCGGCCGGCCGGCGCGCGCGCAGCTTGTCGGTAGTAATCCTCACTACGGCCGGCTGTACCCTGGCAATCGCATCCACAAACCGGCCAGCTTCACCAACCGCCAGTGAAACCGCAAGCAAAACGGAGAAAATGTAACACCTCACCATTATATGACACCTCATGGAACGAGCAGCTACTTTCCCTTTGCCTGGCCCAGCTTGTATCCTTCCTTAAGGCACTTGACGTTCACCGGGATAGACTTGGGCTTCTTCTGGAATACGTGCTTTGCCTGCTCAAGCAGCGCATCGAACGGCACGATGCCGGTCGCGCCCACGTAAGCACCCAGCATAACCATGTTTGCCGCTTTGCCGGTCCCGGCAGCGATGGCGATTTTGTTCGCCGGCACGTCGACAACCGTGATATCGTCACGCTCGGACTTGACCTGAATGAGCGAAGTGTTGACGATGGCGTAGCCCTGAGCCCGCATCTTCGGGACGAACTTCTCCAGGGATGGCCGGTTCATCACCACCGAGTCCCGCTGGTGCACCACGATCGGCGAAGCAATCGGCTCATCCGCAATGATGACCGTGCAGTTGGCCGTGCCCCCACGCATCTCCGGGCCGTAAGACGGCAGCCACACCACTTCCTTACCCAGACCCATCCCGGTCTCGGCCAGAATCTTACCTGCAAGCATCACACCCTGGCCCCCGAATCCGGCAAACACCACCTCAGTCTGCATCGCCTTCTCCTTCCGTTTCCGGGCTCTTGAAATTCTTTACCGGGTAGTAGGGTATCATCGTCTCGTCAACCCACTGCACCGCCTTAAGCGGGGTCAGACCCCAGTTGGTCGGGCAGGTCGAAAGGCATTCGACAAACGAAAAGCAACGGTTATCAGCCTGGTACTGGAATGCCTTCTTCAGGGCACGCTTCGCCTTGATGATGTACTTGGGCTGATGAACCGCCACCCGCTCGACAAACCCCGGAGTGCGCAGGCTGGCAAGCAACTCGCACATCCGTATCGGGTATCCGACCTGCTCAACGTCCCTTCCTGCCGGGCAGGTCGTTGTCACCTGGCCCGGCATCGTAGTCGGAGCCATCTGCCCGCCGGTCATCCCGTACACCGCGTTGTTGATGAACACCGCGGTGAACTTCTCACCCCGGTTTGCCGCATGGACAATCTCGGCCATCCCGATTGACGCCAGGTCCCCGTCGCCCTGGTAGGTGAACACAATCAGGTCCGGGCGGCCACGCTTGATTCCGGTCGCCACCGCCGGAGCCCGGCCGTGAGACGCCTCCTGACAGTCGAAGTTGAAGTAATTGAACGCCAGCACCGAGCATCCGACCGGCACGATTCCGACCGTCCGCTCACGCAGCCCGAGTTCATCCAGGACCTCGGCAATCAATCGGTGAGCCACGCCGTGGGTGCACCCGGGGCAGTAGTGAGTCGGTGTTTCGGCCAGTGCTTCGGGTCGCTTGAAGATGGTCTTCATGCCTGCCCCCCCTTCCCGGCTCCGAGTTGCTTCTTGACCGCCTCCACGACTTCCTCGGGTGCCGGCACTACCCCGCCGGTCCGGCCGAAGAAATGAACCGGCTTCTCACACCTGACACTCAACTCGACATCCTCAACCATCTGGCCGGTGCTCATCTCGACCGACATCACCCAGTCGACCTTCTGCGCCAACTCGTAGATTCGCTGGCGCGGGAACGGGAACAGCGTAATCGGCCGCAGCAGGGCCACGTGGATACCTTCCTCGCCAAGCTTGTGGATTGCAGTCCTGCATATCCGGGCGGTCGTGCCGTACGCGACCAGCAGGGCCTGGTACGGCTTGTCGGTGTTGTACTCCTCACAGCGCACTTCTTCCTTCTTCATCTTCTCGTACTTGGCCACCATTCTCAGGTTCAACTTCTCCTCCGCATACGGGTCAAGATAAAGCGAATTAACGACGTTCGGCTTGCGGCCTTTGCACCCGGTTGTGGCCCAGTCCTTGGGCGGCAGCGGCGGGAACTTGTGCTCCTTGAACTCGACCGGCTCCATCATCTGGCCGATCATCCCGTCGCCGATAATAAGCACCGGGTTCCGGTACCGCTCGGCCCGGTCGAACGCCAGCGGCATCAGGTCAACCGCCTCCTGGACCGACGCCGGCGCGTACACCAGGCACTGGTAGTCGCCATGGCCCCCGCCTTTCACCGCCTGGCGGTAGTCGCTCTGGGACGGCAGGATTCCGCCCAGCCCGGGTCCGCACCGGACAATATTGACAATCACGACCGGCAGTTCCGCGGCCGCAATGTAAGCCAGCGCCTCCATCATCAGGCTGATGCCCGGACCGGACGAACTGGTCCAGCAGCGCACCCCGGCCCCGGCCGCGCCGTAGAGCATGTTGGACACCGCCACTTCGCTCTCGCCCTGCAGGAACACGCCGCCCGCTTCGGGCATCCGCTTGGACAGGTACTCGGCCACTTCGCTTTGCGGGGTAATCGGGTAGCAGAAATAGCAGAGCCCGCGGGCGCGGATTCCCGCTTCGCCGATTGCCTCGTTGCCTTTCATCAGTACTTTCGCCATAGTCTTACTCCTGACTCACGCCGGCTTCTTCGACCGCAATCTCAATCGCCACATCCGGGCAGACCATGGCGCAGAACCGACAGGCGGTGCAATCGTCCTGGTTCTTCACCTGTGCGAAGAAGTAGCCCTTCTCGTTGATCTCCTCGGACATCGCCAGCACCCCTTTCGGGCAGGCGTGGACGCACAACTCGCATCCTTTGCACCGGTTCCGGTCAATCGTTACCTTTGATTTCTTCCTGGCCATATTACTCCTTAGAGCTTGAACTTCTCCCTGCCGAGTCTGTCACTATCCTCCCACGGCTTGAGCATGTGCCGGTCAAGCACCATCACCGGGTACCCGCAACCGGCCGCATCGAACCGGTCGAGCATGCTCCGTTCGACCGCCACGAACGCAATGCCCGTACCGGTGTCCCGGCTGACTTCCTCAGCCAGTCTGAAGCCTTCTTCGACCACGTCTACCGCGGTCTCGTCAATAAGATGGGAATTGACCACCTGCCCGGTTATCGCCATACCGGACGCGCGGCTGATTTCCGACATGATTCCGGCTACTGCGGCCGGTGTGCGCGTGAACGGACGCCGGGAATTCAGCACAAAGAACCCGTGGTAGTCATCCTTCGGCATGGCCTGCGCAATGCTTGCCATCACCCGGGCCCCGGCCGGGTCCCCGCCGAGGTCCAGCACCACCGCTTCGTTTCCGGTTTCAATCGCCCCTTTGATTTCCGGCATGACTATCGGCAGGTCGGCGCTTATCAGCCTTTCATTCGGGACCAGCACCTGGATGCCGTGTCTCCGCAACTCCTCCCGCACCTCCCGGCTCCGGAAGTACGGGTTGACAATGTCCAGGTCCGCAATCTTGACCGGCTTTCCCCGGGCCGCCAGGTGCAGAGCGAAGTTGACCGCAATCTCGGTCTTGCCCGAGCCGTATCCACCGCAGAAGATATTCACCCTCTTGAGCCCGGAAAGGAAAGACTCAGCTCCGACCCAGCACACCGCTTCCCGGGTTGCCTTCTCAGACACCCGGGCCTCCATGCAAGAGAAAAGCCCTGCCAGGGCTTTTCTGAGTGTCAGTCAACTGAAGTATGAGAAAGCTCAAGATATACTTATACTCAGAACTGGCTGTCTGGTCAACCCCAAATAGATTCTAGTCAGCAATCACCCGCATGGCTCACCAGCGCAGGGCGGCCGCTGCCCAGGTGAACCCGGTTCCAAACGCGGTCGTTACTACAACGTCGTGTCACTGATTCTCCGCTGCTCCCGCGCTTCGTCCAACCCGACCGGAACCGACAATCCTGACGCTCTTTACAAAAGACCTCAAACAAGGCCAAGCGCCTTTTCCAGACTACCGGCCGCCCGTTCATTCAGTTCCTTACACTGACGTAGTAGCTCTGCGGCTTCACTTGCGTTCTTGCGGTTAGAGATGTCGCCGCCGCCGGGCAAAGGAAACATCTGCTTGAGTCGCTCCAGGTTACCGGCCGACCGTCCAAACTGCCTGGCCGCATCATCCAGTTCTTTACCACACCTTCTGTGCCGTTTTCCCAACCTCTTGCAGAACTCCGAAGCGAGAAGTTGCATCTCCCAGTAGCAGTGGGTGTTGTATGTATTGCCAAAAGGCTCGGCCCGTCCTGCTTCAAACGATTCGGCCCAGACCGTAAAAGCGCCGACTCCGTGCGCATAGTCCGGGTCAAAACAGCTATGCCGGGCCCGCAGAAGCTGAGCCCCTCGGGCAACTGCCTGCCACTCGGCCCTGAAACGGTCTGTCTCAATCGTGTCGCCAAAGAACACCGCCCCAAGACAACCCGGTGCTGTCAGCTTATCGTACTGCACCGGTTCCTCAGGCGATTCGTCCGGTCCCAGAGGTTTTCCCTGCTGCCGTTCTACCCCGGGGTCCAGGCTTCGGAAAGACCGAACCAGGTAGCTGCTGGCGCGGTATCCATAGACGATGCCGAACTCCGGAGCAGACGTTGCACCCCACACCACACAACAGCGGCCCGCATCAATCTCCTGCCGCACCCGCTCAAACAGGTCGGAAACCAGTTCTTCGTGATTCGTCGTCTTGTCATGCTCCACGGTCAGAATTTCGGTTTCTATTCCCAGGGCCTGAGTTCCTTCCTCGAGCATCGTCCAGTCAAATCCGGTTGGCCCGCTTGGGCAAAGCTTTTCGTGGACATTAACCACGAAGGCATACCCGCTCATCCCGGCCACATCCGTGAAGTCGCAACTCAACCTGCGCGACCTGAGCACACCTGCGACCGACCCCACATAACTGACCCATGACCATGGCGGCACCAGTCTGGCATCGACAACATTCTCGTCCTGCCGGCACCGGCTCATATCAACTCCCAGGCAACGGTCTAGCGTGGAACCAGCCATTGCTCAGGGTCAACCGACTTCCCTTGTTTGCGAACCTCAAGATGCAGGGTATCACGAGCAAATGCAATAATCGCGCCCTTCGCTACCTGGTCTCCGACCGAAACCCTGATTTCCTCAAGCCTCGAGCAAATCGAGTGCAAACGGTTGCCATGGTCCACAATCACCATCTTGCCGTAGCCCATGAATCGGTCGGCAAAGCTGACCTTGCCCCCAAACACCGCCTTTACCGGACTCCCTTTGGCGCAAGCGATATCAATACCTAGACTCTTAGTCTTCGTGCCGTACTTGGGGTTTACCTTGACCCCAAAGGTCTCAGTCACCCGCCCGACTACAGGCCAACCAAGCCGACCTTGTCTTGCATCCCGGACCGGTACCGGTTTCCGCATCTCCCGCTCCCGAGGCTCGGCCTTTCCGCGGCTGTAGCGCGGGCTGGCTGTGTACAGGCAGCCGCACCCGGCTGCCAGAAGCACAACCGCGGCTGCCAGCCGCCGGAGGCCGAGTTGTGACATCGCGGGTATCAACTTCCTAAATCCTCAGAACAAGGCAGGTAATTGCCCGTGCTCTGCCGAAACAGGAACCGGGCAAAACGATGGTCGCACTCGCGGCGCGCTCTTCCACACGCAGATAATATAAGAATGGAGGCGGCGGGAATCGAACCCGCGTCCGGAGAGTTCGGAACCTGGCCTCTACATAGTTAGTCAATCTATGTTTCTCGGTCGCCCTTTAGCCGATTGACAGGCAAGGGCGTCCCAGTCTCAGTGATAATCCGGCCGGCACCCTGAGGCGCAATGCAAGCCTTGATCACCCTAATAGCCCCTGAGTCCGCGCCGGGTGAGCTCGCGGGTCAAGGGGCTGCCGCTATTTAGGCAGCCAGTGCGTAGCTGTTATTGGCAGCTGTAATTCCTCTACCGGGATTTACGAGGTGATAGAGGAACCTCGCTATGCACCCAGGCCCCTCAGGCACTCCGTCGAAGCCAGTCGCCCCCATATAAGAGAACCTTTCAGGCCTGTTACACTCCAGATTGTATCTTATTCTAGACTCAGGCTCGACGGTTGTCAAAGGATGGCGTTGCGCACCAGTCCGGAAGAGAATGAAAAGTTCTATCTTTCCGATTTCTCCGCCGTGAAGCGGCGTGGAACACCAACCCTTTTTCTCAACAATCCCGTCAGCTTGTCGCGGCTTTCCAAAGTGCCAGGGCTGCGCCGGTCTGCAATCGGTGCTCCAACCCAGAAGTACTTCTCACGCGGTTCATTGAAGCCGTTGAAGAAACCGAACCCGGCTCCCCGGACATTTCCACAATCACCCGGCTCGACCGGCGGCCCGTACCCGGCCCAGACCAGGGCCGACCCGTCCCCTTCAAGCACGTCCATGACATATCTTGGGAAGACCCGCTCCGGCGGAACGATAACATAAGTATCCTTGACAATCGTATCCAGGTTGAACTCGTAGTCATCCCAGTTGTGATTGGAATCCAGGAAGTCGTAGTCGCAGTACAGGTCAATCCAGTACCACTGACTGCCGGCTGATGCCCGCCAGGTCACCACCAGAGTTGATTCCATATCCAGGACATAGCTGTCTCCGGGTGGACTGGTAATACAGAAGTTCCCGGGCATAACCACCTTGGAAAAGGCTTTGCCCCAGTAATGGGTCACGTTCAACTCATAAAGCTCATTGACCCGGAAATACGAGCCGTCGTTGTACCGGTAGTTGGTCCAGGTATAGTGATAAGGAACAATCGTGTCGTTATTCAGGACAACAACCGGAACCATCCGCAGACCCATATTGTCGAATACGTCGAATTCCCGGTCGTATTCCACAAAGCCGTCATAGTACTCCATCCGGTACAGGTAAGCGTTTATCATCGGTTCGCGGTAGTTGGGGTCCTGCCCTTGACGCTCCTGCCGGTCACACCCGATTGCCAGAACAAGCAACAGCGCAGCCAGCCAGTATGAGCGCATGGCCGGCTAGTCAAGCCGGATCGGCATCAGCAGGAAAGTCTCTTCGTAGTCAGGCTTCTTTTCCAATGGTTTCAACAACCCGGCCGATAGCGGGTTCTGAAGCTCCATGACCACCTTTTCCGATTCAAGGTGACGGAGCATCTCCAGAAGATATCCGGCATTGAACCCGATCCGAACCGGCTCGCCTTTATATTCGCAGGCCAGCTCCTCTTCGCTGCTGCCAACCTCAGGAGTTTCGGCCTGAACCTTCATCCGGTCCTTCTTGAAATCCAGTGCCACCAGCTTGCCGACCGGATGAGCAAAAATGGCCGCCCGGCGCAGAACAGCGGCAAAAGCCGCATGCTCAATCACAGCCTGGAAAGGATGGGCCTTCTTTGGAATGACCCGCTCATAGTCAGGATAAGGACCTTCAATCGGCCGGCCGATAACCAGCGTGTCCTGAGTCACAAACCCCACTTTGCCCGGGTCAGAATAGACTGTCATCGTATCCTCTCCCCGCGGCAGCAGGGCAAAAGCCTTGGGCGAAACGATAAGCTTGAAAGTGGCCGGGGACTTCATCTTGCGCTTGACAAAAGCCAGCCGGTGGCCGTCGGTCGCCACCATTCTCATTTCACTCTTGCTGACCTCCCAGTTTACCCCGCCCATTGCCGGCCGGCTGTCATCTCGCGAAACAGCAAAAGAAACGGTATCAAACAGCTCCAGAATGGTGACAATCGGGAACTCCAGAGACGTGCCTTCGGGCAACTTCGGCATCTCAGGGAACTCGGCCGGGTCAAGCCCGGTGAAAACAGCCTGGCTCTTGCCGGCCTCAATATGAACATTGCTGTCCTTGCTGAACAGGAGCACACTCGACTCACTCAATTCCCTTACCATTCCCATCAACTTCCGGCCGGACAGCACCGCCCTACCTTCCTCAGACTTGCCGGTCAGGGCGAACTCCTTCCTGACGTACGAGTCAAGGTCAGTACCTGATACGGCAATCTTGCCATCCTTCACCTCAAGCATGACATTCTGCAGCACCGGATAGGTTGTCCTGCTTGGCAGGGTATTGACCACAACCGACAGCATATCAGCAAGAACTTCGCGGTCTATCTCACAGCGCATTTCGCCTCCTTTCAGCAAGGTACAGATTCATCCCAATATTACTATCCGAATCTGGCCCGCTGTCAAGTGAATTAACCGCACTCCTTGACTGGGATTCTCCCCAGGTTACGATGCCCTGATGTTCCGCCGTTTTAGTGCAATACTGCGCATTCACGACTTCCGCGCCCTGGTCCTTGCCACAACGATGTCCCAGCTCGGTGACCGCCTCACCCACATGTTGCTCATCACCCTGATTGCACTGGCAAAACCGGGCCGGCTCCTCGGCTACTCGGAAGGCGCACTTGCCTTTGCGCTCCCTACTCTGCTTCTTTCCCCTGTGGCCGGAGTGCTCGTGGACCGGTGGGACAAGCGCCGGG
>JAUWNN010000126.1 GCA_030612625.1 Caldifarciminota bacterium | reverse complement strand
CGCAGATGCTCGATACCCGATATCGACCAAGACATGAATGACACCTCCTTTTAATGTCACAGATGTTACCCATGTCCTGATAATAATCTGTTACCATTCTACTGCGATCGGACCCGGGCGGCGTAATCTGGCAGGGCATCTGGCAGGCAATCTGGGAAGTGATTCAGCAGGCAATTTGCCAGGTGATTCACCAGGCAATCTTGCACGCCACTCAGCAGGCGATTCAGCAGAGCATTCGGAGAGCTATCCGGACCGCAATCTGCCGAGCTACGGGCTGAGCAATGGACAGGGCAACCTGGAGAAGCACCTGGCAGGGTATCGGGTAAGCAATCCGGAAGGTGATTCAGCAGGCTATTTGGCAGGCAATCCGATAAGCAATCTGGTGGGCAACCTGGCAGATAATCTGGGGAGATGTCGGTCCCTGGCCGGATGAAGGCGAAGTCAGAATGCAAGGTGCAAAAGGCGAAAAGGCGGAAGATTGCTTCGGGCTTTGCCCTCGCAATGATGTGGGGGTACGTAGTCGGGAAGGACGGCGGGGTGTCACCCTGATGGGGTGACACCCTGACCTGTCCGCAGCTCCAGCGACAGGAGTCGAACCTGTAACCCTCCGGTTAACAGCCGGATGCTCTACCAGTTGAGCTACGCTGGATCATTAGTTGACTAAGTGATGTTACCAAGCCTCGTTTTTGTGTCAAGCCGGCCTGTCTGCGTTCAGCGTACAAGAGCGAATTTGGCTACCGCGCGGCCGGACGAGGTCTCAAGCACCACCAGGTACAGACCGGATGCAACGGGTTTGTCGGCCAAGTTCTTTCCGTCCCAGAAGGCACCGATTTCCGCAAGCTCGGGTATTTCCTTGTACAGACCAGGGATCCCTAACGGAGGAGCTTGCAGCCTGATGGTGTCCACCAGCGTACCCGCCAGGGAGAAGATGTGAATTTTGGCCCAGGACGCCCGGTCAGTGAGTTCGATTGCAAAGTAAGCTGTGTCGTGTTCACTGGTCACGAATGGGTTGGGGAAAGCCCAGATTTCGTCGCGGGTGACAGGCCGGACATCCGGGTCAGGCGGGAAAAGCTTGATTGCCGAGTCTACCCGCGGAACTCCGAAACCGAATGTGCAGCTCTGAGGGAAGTGTGTTGCGGTTGCGAACAGGACTTGCTTGATTGAGTCTGCGGACCAGTTCGGATGGGCCTGTTTGAGCAGGGCGCAGCATCCGGCAATCAGCGCGGTGGCGCAGGACGTGCCGACGCTTCCTTCAAGCGCATTGACAGAGTCAGGGCAGACGACTGTGACGGTGTCGGCCAAGGCTACCAGTTCCGGTTTGCAGCGGCCGTCTGAAGTGGGGCCGGTTCCGGTGCCGCGCCAGGGCAGCAGGTTCCTTTCGACCCCGCCGGCCGCGATGATGCCTTCGGCATCGGCCGGTGCAACAATGTAGGGATTGGGCCAGGGATGGACAAGCGTGTCCCGGTTGCCCATTGCGGTTACAAGAATCATTCCCCGTTTTGCGGCCAGGGATGCGGCAATAGAGACGGGCGCGGTCTTGCCGTCAAACTGGTCGTCCGCGTACCAGCCCCGGTATCCGAGCGAAGTTGATACAATGTCGGCTCCTTCTCGCTCAGCCCATTCGAGCGCTTCGACATAAGTGTCTTCTTCAAGGTCGTATTCGTAATAGCGGCCTCCGGCAACTTTGAGCAGTTCGGTCTTGGCGACCATCAGGTCTACTCCGTAGGCGACTCCGACCATCGCCTTTTCCTGGTATCCGGCAATCAGCGAGGCCATTCTGGTGCCGTGGTCAGGCTGGTCTCGTGAGAACTTTGCGGTGTCGCTTTGCTCCCAGACTGTGTTGTCATCGCCGCGCTTGACCCAGGTGGCAAGAATGTCCGAGTCAATACCGGCAAGGCTGGGCATATAGCAGAATCCGGCAGTATCCAGGAGCACGGGTTCCTGCCAGGTCGAGCCCAGGTCGGCCGAGCGAGTCCGGTGCAGCAGGCCGCCGGTTTCGTACAGCAGCGTGATTCCGGACTGGTCAGGCTCAGCCGCAAAGCCACCGATGCTCAGGGTGCTGTCGGTCACAGGCGACCGGCTCGTCCAGTTAAGACCGAAGTCCTCAGAATAGAGCAGGGACAGGTGGACAAAAGGCGGCTCTTCGGTGTCTTTGTAGAAAAGGAACAGATGGGAATCCTGCTGCTTGAG
Organism: Caldifarciminota bacterium; assembly: GCA_030612625.1. Taxonomy (GTDB): domain Bacteria; phylum Hydrothermota; class Tepidihabitantia; order Tepidihabitantales; family Tepidihabitantaceae; genus UBA3079. The sequence continues at coordinate 6,394 of JAUWNN010000126.1, read as the reverse complement.
ATGTGCATCGTATGCACCGATTGGAACCAGTTCCTGGGCCGGAGAGAATGACGCTCCGGCATCAGTGGAACGGAATTGTACAACCCGGCGTGTTTGCTGAGTTGTGGCGATGATTACGACTTGTCCGGTCGTTGTTGCGGTCATTTCAAGACCGTCCAATGGTTCGCCGGCATTGACACTGGTGGAGAGAACCCAGTTGGGCTGAGCGGTCGTGATTGATGCTTTGCGAAAGACTATTGTTGAATCGTTGGAGACATAGCCCAGGCATAGTGTGTCGCCGGCAATGACCATGTCGGGCCGGCGTCCGGGGTCGACCCGGGTCTGACTGTGCCAGTTTTCACCGATGAAGTAGCCGAGATAAACGTTGGAGTTGGGGCGGCCTCGATAGGTGGAGGAGAGGTCGTTGTAAGCAAGATAGGTTACAGAATCGCGGCCGGCCAGGCAGAGGTTCGCAAAGGTGTGGGCGGAGAGTTGGGACGCGGGTTGAGAAAGCACGACCGGAACGGGCGCGGTCCAGGTATTGCCGGAGTTGGTTGAGGTGCTGTAGAAGATGGCACGACGCGGGGCATGGTATTGGTAGGAGAAGCTGTCGGCAACAAAGAGCAGGAATGTGTTGTTGCCGGTCAGATGGGTATGGACCAGAGCCGGGTCATTGACCAGTCCGAGGTAGCGGAGCCGGTCTATGGGCTGCGGGTCCCAGCCGTTTTCAGCACCGGCACAGTGGAAATGGGCGCCTGACAGGAAGTCGTGCTGTTTGTAAATCCGGAGGTCGTCCACAGCCAGATGGTTCAGTTTGAGCCCGGTGTCGAAAATGGCCAGTTTGACACCGGTGCCGGTGAATCCGCGGAAGCGCAGTTCAGGAACCCCCATCATCCGGGCCTGGTCGTACGACGGGCCGTAGAAGCGATGGGCTTCGGTACTGTCGACCGAGCGGGCGCGGACCCCTTTGTGCCGGGGAAGGGGAATCGCGAAGTCCCGTTCGCGGCAGGTGCGCACAACTACCGGCTTCATATCGTAGACAAAGGGCAGGGCGTAGATTGTTTTGTGAATACCGGGCACGAGTTCAAAGCTTGCTGCATTGAGCCAGTTGGAAACGGTGTGAACACGACCACCGAGCGCCTCAATTTCCCGGACATAGCTTTCCTTTACCGGCAGGTCGTCGAAGTCAAAGCCGGCTATCGGCTCGCGCTGACGCCGTCTCAATTGGGCAGCAGGCGCGGTCCGGTCCAGGGATTGAACGGCCGCCTGGTATTCAGTTTTTCTGGAGATGCCTTTGTCAGTGAAGAATACCCATAGCCGGTTTGCTGTTATTGCCGGTGCCCGGGTTTTGTCCGGTATGCGGTAGTAGTCGCTACTACCGAAGACGAGCAGGCAAATCAGCGCGAGTGTCATTATTCAGTTGCCAGCCCGGCCAACAGGCCGGTGAAGCTCAGTACGACCAGACCGACAATTGCAAGGACGCAAAGCGCAAGGTTGATGATGCCGAGAATCAGGCAGATTTTGCCGACTTTCTTTGCTTTGGGAGAAATGCTGCCGGCGAGAAGCAGGATGCCGTAGAAAAGCCCGAGGAGCGGATATACGGCAGAAAAGACATAGAGCCAGACGACCTGGGTCAGGTAGAGGATGTCAATCAGAGCATGCCGGCGTTCGGCCTGCTTTGGGAGTGTTTCAGCCAGAGGGTTTTGTTCAGCCATCAAAGCCTCCTCTCAATTAGCGACCGGAAATGAGAAGTACCCCGCGCAGGGATCGAACCTGCAACCTACGGATTAAGAATCCGTTGCTCTGCCTGGTTGAGCTAGCGGGGCACAATGCCATTTATGCTTCACGCATCACGCTGGACGCCCCACGCCCGATTCGGGCGTGATGCGTCATGCGCTACGCCGTGCGTCACAAACAACGCGCCCGGCGCGACTCGAACGCGCAACCTACGGGTTCGAAGCCCGGCGCTCTTTCCAGTTGAGCTACGGGCGCTCAGCTTGCGGCGCGAATTCCTGAGTTTCACCAATTCTGTTGCAGTTTATGCATTCTTGTCCGAATTACAACTAAAAGCCATGAGTGAGCGGTATTGCGCAAGGGTGAGTGAGGGGACTTGAACCCCCAACATCCTGAGCCACAGTCAGGTGCTCTAACCAGTTGAGCTACACTCACCATACTTTGCCAGTTTCCGAGTATAGCGGTAACCGGTTGGATGTCCAGCCCTGATACGGGCACGGGCACCGATATAGGGATTTCAACACAAAGACACCAAGAGCACCAAGACGCAATACGCTTTACGCAATACGCATGACGCCGGATGCTTCTGGCGTCGAGCATGGAGCATTATGCGTAGAGCGTTGGGCGACAGGCGGAACACTAGACCTCTTGCTCTGCGCCCTCGCAGGTGCCGTCCGACGGCTCAACCCTAGAATCCTGGACCCCTTTCTGTGTCTTTGTGGTTCTATTCCGGTTCCTGGGACGGGCGCAGACGGATATGAGCTTTTTCCTTTGACGAACTGGCGAAACTGATTATATTGCACTCGACATCTGAGAATACAGGTCAGACTGACAAAGGAGCAGACAAAATGGTAAAGGCAAAGAAGATGAAGCGAATTCTGGTGACCGGTGCGGTAGGCCAGATCGGTTCTGAGTTGACCCTTGAATTGCGCAAGCGCTATGGGGCTGAGAATGTGGTCGCGACCGGAAGAAAAACCAAGCCCAGTGACGAGTTAAAGAGTTCCGGGCCGTTCTACTTCATTGATGTCACCAGACGCGAGACTGTTGAAGAAGTGGTGAACAAGCACCAGATTGACACCATATACCATATGGCTGCGATTCTTTCGGTGGTGGGTGAAGAGAAACCGCAACTCTGTTGGAATGTCAACATGAACGGGCTCTACAGCATCCTTGAGCTGGCTAGGGAACTCGACATGACCAGGGTTATTATACCCAGCTCGATTGCGGTTTTCGGACCTGAGACCCCGCGCGACAACACACCCAATGAGACTATTCTGAAACCCAGGACAATGTACGGCGTCACCAAGGTTGCCGGTGAGCTTCTATGCGATTACTACTTCCATCGATTCGGATTGGATGTTCGGGGACTGCGCTATCCGGGAATCGTTTCCCACGAGACCCTGCCGGGCGGCGGAACTACCGACTATGCGGTGGCAATCTACTACGAAGCTATAAAGGCCAAGCGGTATACCTGTTTTGTGCGGGCTGACACCAGGCTGCCGATGATGTACATGCCCGATTGTATCAAGTCGACCATTGACCTTGCCGAAGCTGACCTGTCGCAGCTTAAGCACCACAGCGACTTCAATGTCGGGGCGATGAGCTTCAGTGCCGGAGAGTTGGCCGAGAGCATCAAGAAGTACGTCCCTGAGTTCGAATGTACCTTTGAACCTGACCACAGGCAGAAGATAGCCGATTCCTGGCCGAGTTCGCTCGATGACAGCGCGGCCCGGGAGGAATGGGGCTGGAAGCCGGCCTATGACCTTGATGCGATGACCCGCGACATGCTGGAGGCCCTGGCAAAGAAACACCGCGAAGGTAGGTTGTAATTCGGTTGACATGTGTGATGTGGTCCATTAGAATTTAAGCACATGTTGTACCGGCCGGCCAGGGACCTCAGCAAGTACATGGACCCGGACAGGATATTTTACGGAGAAGGCCGGGGCGAATTCGGTGTCTGCCTGCATCTGCCGTTCAAGGACTACGTGGCCGGGAGGGTGCCGGCCGAGGACTATGCGCTGATGATTGCGGTCACCAATAACATGATTGAGTTTCTGAAATACAAGAGGACGGTCAAAGGGCCCCAGGCCTGGGATTATAGCCCTGAGGACGCGTCCGAGATGTACTCGGTTTGTGGCGACAACCCGAACGGCAGCGGGCTGATTCTCAAGGACACCAACTACGAAGGCGGTCCGAAGATCCAGGTATTCCTGGACAAGACCTTTGGTGCTAACGAAATATCAATCCGCTGGAAGAACCAACTGGTCGGCGACGAGATACTGCTTGGCGACTACGAGGAGTACCTGAAAGAAGCCTTGCGCAACGGCGAGTTCTCCGAAGCCCAGGAATAACCCAGGTCGGGTTTTCAATCGAATGACATCCGTAGCTGACTGGTTGTGGCTTGCGGTTGCGGGTTGTGTTGACCCGGAAGCAGGAGCGCGGTAGCATCTCTGGTATGATAACGCTGAGAAAGCTGTCCAAGGACCCGGAAGTCGTCACGCTGATAAAAGAGTCGGACCAGCAACTGGAGACACTTGGCTATACTGAGCACGGCCCAAGGCATGCCCGGCTGGTGGCAAAGAACGCCAAGTCAGTTCTTCTGGCTCTGGACTATGATGAGCGACTGGCAGAGCTGGCCGCAATGGCCGGGTATCTGCATGACATTGGGAATGTCGTGAACCGCGAACACCATGAACGGACGAGCGCTGTTCTGGCTCGGGACATTCTTCTGAGACTGGGGATGGATTACACCGAGGTTGCGCACATTATGGCGGCAATCGGCAACCATCACGAAGAGGGTGGTAACCCGGTTTCAGAAGTTTCTGCGGCGCTCATTCTGGCGGACAAGGCTGACGTCCACCGGAGCCGGGTGCGCAACCCGGCATTCATCAAGTTTGACATCCATGACCGGGTCAACTATGCGGTCAAGCGTTCCACCCTGACTGTGGACAAGGAGCAGCGGAAGATAACTTTCAAACTCAGGGTTGACACCAGCATCTCGCCGGTGATGGAGTACTTCGAGATATTCCTGTCAAGGATGGTGATTTCCCGGCGGGCCGCCGACTTTCTGCATTGTCATTACAGCCTCAAGATCAACGGCAACAAGCTTGTGTAGCGGTCGCCGGTCTTGACGAGCCCTGTCCGTTTACGAGTCTTTGAGATACTTGTCCCTGAGCGCTTTGGCTTCGCTGTCGTCCGGCTTGAGTTTGAGCCAGTGGTCCAGGGCCAGTTTCATCAAGTCTGTTCGGTTGATGGACCGGCTTGTCAGGAACATCCGGCGGTAGCTGTCCACGGCTTGACTGTCTTCCTCGCAGCTTTCGTAGTAGTCGGCCATCCTGTTGTACAGGGCGACATAATTGACGGCAAGGCCTGAGACGTTTCTGGTGATGGGCGACATGTTCGCGGACCAGGTTTGTTCCTGTCCGATGCTGTCGAGCCGGTAATTCTCGGTCATGTTCTGAATAACCTTGGCGATGTCCACCGAATCCCGGGCTTTTGTGTCCACAACCTTCCAGGCCAGACCTTCCAGAACCAGGTTGTCCCTGTAATCTGCCAGCCTGCTTTGGGTAACGGTGACCGCGAAGTAAACTGGGCGCTTCTTGTGGCGGGCGTTCTTTACGATATTTGAGACCAGTTGGTCAGCCGGCAACATAAGACGGCCCTGCGCCGAATCGTAGCCTGGCTTCATCGCCTCCAGTTCGTCATCATTGTACGAGATCGGGACTTCGAGCGAATCTCTGAGCAATCGGGCGACATTCGTCAAGTCAAGCAGGCCGAGATTGACCACAGTCACGTCCTGACGAAAGTTGTCGTGCTCCTGCAAGGTGAGAAGCGGATAGGTGTCGTTGTCCCCGTTTGTGAAGATGATTGCGTCCGGTTCCAGAGACACCAGCATGTTGTAGGCAAAGTCCTCAAGCATTTTGGGAGAGTATTTCTTTTTCCCGAGCTCGACCAGTTGGCGGCGTGCTTCGCTCAACTGGCCCAGGGCCATGTGATTTGCCCAGAGCCCGCCGTGCGCGTAAGCTGAGAACGGGTGTCCGGAGCCGGCAGCTTTCAGATAATAGGCATTGCTCAGAGCGAATCGGGCCGAATCGGTGAGCGATTCGGTCAGTTCCGCGCCGCGGGTCGGGGTTACCAGGTCAGCATAATCGCACTGGGCTCCGACCGCATCAGGGTCAAGGTCCAGTGCCTTTTCACATTCTGCCACAGCTTCGGAGAGTCTGCCAGAGTACCGATAAGCCATGCTCAACCCGAGGTGTGCTTCAGCACTGTTCGGGAATTTCTCGACTATCTGCTCGTAAGCCGCTTCTGCGTATCTGAACTGCATTCCATACAGCAGGTTGTAGGCTGATGCCATTTGCTTCTCGGCCAACTCCTCAGGAGCCGGCTTGGTGATTCCCCAGCGCTGATACGCGGGTGATTCGTTCTGTCCGGTCGTGCATCCAGGTGCGAGCAGCAGCGCAATGAAGGCCGCAATCCCGAATGCTGTCCCCCACCGGAAGGTCATTCTGCTATTCATCTTATCTCCTTCGCCTGCTGGCTCGGACTGGAAGCAGGATATTATTAAGAACCTTACTGAACGCGTCTTGTTGGACCCTACCAAGAGCATAGTCCAGTATAGGAACAGAGCACGGAAGTCAAGCAAACGTTTGTGCTGGAACCAAACCGCCAAGAGCGCCAA
>JAUWNN010000269.1 GCA_030612625.1 Caldifarciminota bacterium | reverse complement strand
GTGCGGTGCAGCACGTACGCGGTCGGTGATATGAATCAGGCCAATGATGTCCTCGACCAGGAGTTCACAGTCGGCGGCAGTCCGGACATCGGGGTTGTTGGAATTATTGCGCCGGCCGGTCGTGTTGATACCAGTCAAGTGGTGGTGCCGGAGGCATTGGTCCGCAATTACGGAGATGTCAGCGTTCCATTCCGGGCCTGGTTCATTATGAACGACCCGGCTGAACTCGAAGTGTATCGGGAGTATGTTGATGTGGCCTGGCTGGCAGCGGGCTTTGACACTGCACTGACCTTCCCGGACTTCAATGTCGGGCTCAGTTGCGGCGAATGGACCACCAGGTGCTCGGTGTATGTGGCTGGTGATGTTCAGCCCGGCAATGACTGGGCCAATGACTTGTTCACAGTAAAGCCCTGGCCAAGTTGGCCTTATGGCTGGGTGGAAATTGCCTCGGTGCCGTTGCATCCGTCAGATAAGCCGGTCAGGCGCGGGGGTTGGCTTGCGTTCAACAACGAGGAAGGTCACATCTATGGTGCCAAAGGCTACAAGACCCAGGACTTCTACCGGTACGACCCGATGGCCAATTTCTGGATTGAGCGCGCCAAGATTCCTTTGGGCGAGGAAGGCAAGCCCCCGAGGAAAGGCGCCAAGGGCGTGTGCGACGGTGGGAAATACATCTATATGACCAAGGGCAATAACACGCTCGGTTTCTGGCGTTATGATATCCGAGGTGACTCCTGGAATCAGTTGCCCGACGTGCCGCTCGGAAGATTTCGGAAAAAGGTCAAGGGTGGTACTGACCTGGCGTATGTTGTCCGCGAGGACCCCGATTATGTCTACTTGCTGAAGGGCTACAAGACCGAGTTCTACAGGTACAATGTGGATGCTGCGCGTTGGGATACCTTGCCCGAGGCGCCCACAGGCAGGCGGGGCAAATGGGACAAGGGCTCCTGGCTGGTATTAGACAAAGAGGGCAGGCAGTTCCTGTATGCGCACAAGGCAAAGTACCACGAGTTGTGGCAATACGACCTCAGAGCGGACACTTGGTATGTGGACTCGCTTGACGGGATGCCGTATTTCGGCATGCACGGCGGTCGACTCAGGAGGAAGAAGTCCAAGGACGGCGGCAGTGCTGACTGGTATGACGGCCGGATTTTTGCGCTCAAAGGCGGCAACTGTGGTCAGTACTTTCACTACGATATTGCCGGCAATTCCTGGGTCGAGCGGGAGCCATTGCCGGATGAAGGAACCACAGGCAAGAAGCGGGTGAAGTACGGTGCTGACTTCGTGACCTATGGCTACGGTGCTTTCTTTGCGCTCAAGGGCAACAAGACGTGTGAGTTCTGGCGTTATATGATGGCGCCTGAAGGGCCGGCTGCAAGGCCTGAGCGTTACGGTGCGATGGCCAGACGGGGACTTCGGATTTCGGATTTCGGATTCTGGATTTGTCCGAATCCCTTGGCTGGTGGTTTTGCCAGACTGAGCTATGTCCTGCCGAAACCCGGGCCTGTGAATATCAGCATCTATGATATTGCCGGCCGGGCTGTGAAGCGCATCAGGGTGACACCCTGCGCAGCGCAAGGGTGTCACCCTATAGACCTGCGCAGCTTGAGCGCGGGCGTTTATCTGGTCCGGCTTGAGGCCGGCGGGCTCAGCTTCACCAGGAAGCTGGTGGTCAAGTAACCAAAACTGCGAACTATGCAACAGGGCGGCCTTCGGGCCGCCCTTGTCTTTGGGTCCGAATGGTGCTTTGAGGAATGTGGAGCCGAGTTCTCTTAACCTGATTCGGAAAGGGGCCGGGAAAGAAACCCGGGAAGTGATTTGGGGAGCGACTTAGCGGGTAACTTGGCAAGTGGCTCGGCAGGTAGTTCTCGAAATGGGTTCTGAAGTGACTCTTGAAGTGACGCTGGAACAGGGTCGAGAAACGCCGAGCCAAACCGGGATTGGAATGAGTTCGGAAACCATGTCCGAAACGATTGTCGAAATGATACCCGATATGATGCTGGAAACGGGTTCGGAGACGACTTGCGAAGGAAGTTCGGAAGCTACTCAGGGGGCTACCCGGGGAGTAGGGGAGGGGTTGACACCTTTAGATTGCTATCTCTTTGATTATTCAGGAACTTAGAAGGATTTTCAGCTTGCGGTTGATGTAACCTTTTGGTAACATATCAAGATGGCGAAATCCAAAAAGAGACGAACCAGGGATACTTTTGTTTTCCCGGCTGAGTTGGGTGCAAGGCTGCGTGAGTTGCGCAAGCGGGCCGGTTTGACTCAAAAAGAGCTGGCCGAGTTGATGGGCCGACGTGGAGCAACTGCCCGTCCCAGGATTGCCAGGCTTGAGCTCGGTTCAATCAAGTATCCCACTATTGCGTTTATCGCCGATTACTTGCGGGCCTGCCGGGCCGGCTTCGACGACTTGGGTGACATCCTGAAACGGTACACATCTCAGCCAAGGGTAATAGAACAGAAAGGCACCAGGGCGGTGCAAAGGCTGATCAAGAACCTGCCCGCGAAAGCGGGCGAGGGCGTGCTCTTCTATGACGCCAAGACCACGATATACAAGAGGTTTGCAGGCGAAAAGCCTCTTCTGCCTAAGGAGCGGTTGCTCAGGACGCGGAAAATGGGCGCAACCGCGATCCAGCAGGAGAAACTCAGGGCATGGCTGGCCGAGGTTGTGAATAACCTGGACATAGTGCCGACCCTCTCGGTGCGTAAGTTCGCGGCTGATTACGGCAGCAAGGTTTGGGCAATCCTGAACCAGACCCGCAAGAAAAAGCCTGAGTCCAGGTTGGGGATGCTGCACGAGGCCAGGAAATGGGCGGAGGAACAGAACACAGTTCCTGAGTCAGTGGTCAAGCATATCCAGGATATGGTGCTAGGACTGTTCAAGCTAATGGAGAAGTCTGGTGAGCTGGATTATCTGCCGTCTGCAACCGAAATCAAAGCAAGACGCGCAAGAAAGAAACGGCAAGCCACGGCCCGGCGAAGGCCTGACATCAGGATAGCAGCCGTTGACCCGGCTGGGGCCCGTCAAGGAAAAGTCTTCGGCGTTATTCAGATGGAGGTGAATCGGGAACTGGAAGCGAACGGGATGCCCCAGGACAAGCGGCTGAAGTACCTGCGCCGGGAAGCCGGGCTGTTCCGGATTGCTCTGGCCACAGAGCCAGGCTCGGACCAGAGAAAGCAGCAGGTTGAGGAGCTTGTGGCCAAGACCAGCAGACCAGCCGAGGCCGGGAAGGTTGCCGAGGTTTTCCTGCGCCAGTTTGAGCGGTGCAAGTACCTGCTGGCACCCGAGCACAAATAAACCAGGCGGCGTAACTTGACCACGCCGCCTTGAGTCTGGGTTAGCTTGCCTTACCTCATCATCACCGCTTTCTTCACGTCCCGGAATCCGGGCGTGTCTAGCCGGGGGAATTCCGGGGACATAATAAGAGATTATTGACATTCGCGGGGTGCTTGCTTAGAGTGGTGCATGGCACGATGGGCACGAGTGGTAGTGCCTTCGGTACCCCACCACGCCACGCAGCGTGGAACTCGTCGGCAGCCGGTGTTCTTCCAGGACGAGGATTACCAGACCTATCTTCGGCTGATGCGGGAATGGTGTGACAAGGAAGCGGTAGCGGTTTGGGCCTACTGTCTGATGTCGAATCACGTCCACCTGATTGCAGTGCCCGAGACGGAGGCAGGGCT
>JAUWNN010000154.1 GCA_030612625.1 Caldifarciminota bacterium | reverse complement strand
GAAGCAATGCGCGAGGCGTTTGTCGAAGCCATTGCCGAAGCGCTGCAAGACAGGTTTGCCGACACCTTTCAGGACACGATGAACGCTACAATGAAAGCTACAATGAAAGCTACAATGAAACCACGATTTTGTTCTGGATTTCGGGGTTCGGATTGAGAGCGGCTTGGGAGTTAAGGGGGGAGTTAAGGGGACATAATACCTTGGTCAGGAGTTCGGCTGCGCGTCCGGGCCTGAGTCTGACAGGGCTATCAGGACAGTGTCGATTTCGGCCCCAGCTTGAGTGTCCGCCTGTGCGTGACTTGCACGCAGCACCGGCGGTCAGTTGTCGTCTTGTACCAGTTCGAGCCTGATGTCTTTTTCCTTGAGCCGGTCACGGATGGTCTGGACTATCATTTCGGCGCGGAAGCCGTGCCAGCGCTTCAGTTCGAACGGTTCCTGTTTCAGGACTGCCCTGAAGTTGCGGAACGCGCTTTCCTGTCCAAGCGCGGCTTCAAGCCTGGAGCGCAGTTCAGCCCGGTTCACGGTCTTGGTGAACTGCTCCATTATTTCATACCCGCGGCGGCCTGACTGGGGAGCGAGCCGGACGTACCGGTCGGATTCGACTTTGAGTTGGGCCAGGATGCGGTCCCGGTTGAAAGAGAATACCGGGATTACTTCACCGGTTTCGGTATCAAGATAGTGGTTTGTGTCAGGCATCCGGTTGTCCAGGGCAAAGAGCAGGTCCCGGGCCAACACCTTGACTGTGCGCACAGGTGATTTTAGGTGCCAGAGGCCTTGGCGTCAACCGGTGGGCTTTCTCCCAAGAACCGAAATAGAGCCACGAAGACAGGAAACGGCTGAACCGCAGATTACGCAGATTGCACAGATAGGGTCCGGAAAGGAATCTGCGTTCATCGGTATTCATCTGCGGTTGCTTCTGTTTCGTGGATTTCGTGCTTTCGTGGCCAACCCTATATCGGTTTTCGGGCTTTCAGCGCCAGTCGAATATGTGGCCGGGGTAGAAGTGGAAGATGTTGTCCCGCAGTTCAAGCCAGCCGGGATTGCCGTTCAGGGTGAAGCGGCAGACCGGGCCGGCGATGTGCCGCGCCTGGTGGGTAATCGACAGCAGCCGCCATTCGCCGTCCTGGAGCGCGGCAAAGCTTTTTGATGGCCCGGAGGGTCGGGAACCAGGGACAAAGTAACCGTATGCAACCAGGGTGTCCTCGACACTGAACAGGGTGAGTTCGCCGGCCGGCAGGACCTGCTTCTTGGTGAACCACTCCTGCCAGGGGAATGGATTGAAGGTCAGGGCAAAGGAGTCAGGGCCGGCTTGATGCAGCACCGCATAGATGCTGGGCCGGAGCGAAGTGTAGATTCCGGCAAGGACCGGCAACTCGGTCCAGTAGTCTTCAAGACGGCCGGTGCCAAGCAGGGTGATGCTGACGTCTTCACCCCAGTTCAGGCCGCTGACATATTCGGAGACCGGCTCCAGGCCCGAATCGGTCGGCTCGTAGACCCGCAGAAGCCGGGAGTTGCAGAGCGTGTCGAATGGTGAAAGTTCAAGCGTGACAAGTTCGACCGCAGAGTCGGCGTCAATGTCGCATAAGACCGCATCGGTTACCCAGGAGCCAGGCAGGTCGTAACTTCTGGTCCGGATTGAGTCCGGGCCGAACGAAACCACCTGGCAGGAGTCAGGGTTGAAGATAAGCAGTTCAAGCCTGGAGTCAGAATCCAGGTCTGCCGTGGTCCAGGCATTTGCTCCCAAACCGGCCCGAGGCACGGGCGCGGCCAGAAGGGGCTGAGTCTGCCAGACCGTACGGAATCGGCTGCCCGAGAGTCTAAGCAATACAAGCCGGCAGAGTCGGGCATCGGTTCTTTGTTGGCCAGGGCCCAGGGAAAGCGGAATGCGGCCGAGGTCCTGAACTCCGAGGATGTCGTCAATGTCTGAAGTCACGAATTTTCCTGAGAAGATGGAGGTGACGTTATCAACAGGACAGCGGCCGACCAGGCAAGGGGATTCTCCGGCCTGCTGAGCCAATAGCGATGTGTGAATAAGCACTGCAAAGAGTGCGGTCTTGATGCGCTTCATCGGGCAAAGATAATAGCAAGAAGAGATATGTCAATCCGGGCGTTGGGGAATACAAGGGGGAATAAGATGAATGGACCGGCCTGGTACAACCGGATTTCAGCACCCCCTTAGGAGATGTCAAGCAAGAAATGTCCGGATTCCTGTATATGACTTGCCGGTGTCCAGCCATGCTGGCTATGGCCAGCAGATACAAGTATCTGATATTATGGACGTTATACTGATACGCCTGAGCTTATAACTATTTCAAGCTACGCATTAAGAAACTTAATAGAATGTGAAACTTTTCTTTGACATCTGCGTCTAATTAGCTAGAATGAACATGATGAAGATGGAAGTTAAAGAAATCAATCAAAACCGAGCAAGAAGCTCACTAATGATGATAGGTGGGCTTAGCAAAGGTAGTCAAAGCTTAATGGAGGTTACCGTGATGAAGTCCTATGCAGCTAAGTTGCTCATCTGCCTGACCTTGGCAGGTATTGTGGCCGTTTCTGCCTGCGCGAGTTGCCCTGCTCAGGGAAAAACGGATGGTCTGATGTCCGAGGTGGTTGTAAACGCCAAGACCCCGCAGCCAATGCTGGATGAGGTGGTTGCAACCGCTGAAGTGCCGGACCATCTGCGCGGCATAATGTCTGAAGTGGTGGTTGAGGCTCGAGGTCCGGAGATGTTGCTGGATGAGGTGGTCGCAGCGGCGGAAGCACCCGAGCATCTTCGAGGAATCATGCCCGAAGTGGAAGCGATTGCTGAAGTACCGGACCATCTGCGCGGTATCATGATATGGAGTGCAACGACTGCGTCGTTGCGCAATGTCGCAGACATTGCACTCCAAATCCGGTTGAGAGATTTCTCGACTACGCTCGAAATGACAAACTAGGAGATGAGAGATGAAGCATAAGGACATACTTGCCACGTGCCCGGTGTGTGAATCAAGGATGGTCATTTCTGAGCTGAAGTGCGAGTCGTGCGGGACTTCGGTCCAAGGCCGGTTCGAGATTCCGGGTCTTTGCCAATTGCCCCCTGACCTTTACCAGTTTCTGCTGGTGTTTGTGAAGAACCGGGGGGTGATTCGTGATGTTGAGCGCGAGTTGGGCATCTCGTATCCGACGGTCAGGGCCCGGCTCGATGCGGTGCTCGGGGCGCTCGGGTTCAGGGGCCGGGTGGCCGAAGTCGACCGGGAGCGTGTCATCGGCATGCTCGAGCAGGGCGAGATTTCGGCCGAGGAGGCGGAGAGGCTGCTTCGCGGTGAGGCAGAGGAAGAATAAAGGAGGATGAAATGAGTGAAGAAAGGACAAGGATACTCAAGATGCTTGAGCAAGAGAAGATAACCGCGGACCAGGCGGCGCGTCTGATTGAAGCGCTTGGACATCACCGGTCCCATTTCGGGCCGGAGAGGTTTGCCCGGAGAATCCACCGCCGTGTGTCTCTGAGCGAACTGGACCGGATTCCGGACATAGTTGCCAGCGCGGTTTCTTCGGCCATGAAGTCCGGTTTCGGGCCGCAGGGTGAAGACATCAAGACCGATTTCCCGGGCAAGAACAGCCTGTTCCTCAAGAGCGTCAGCGGCGATGTTGAAGTGGCGGCCTGGGACGAGGACAGGATAAGTCTGGAGAAGTCGGGCGGAATGACGAAAGTGCGCGAGCGGGATGACCGGGTGATGGTGCGGTCGATTTCAGGCGACGTCAGAGTAAAGGTGCCGCGCGAGTCCAAGCTGGAGCTGGTATCGATTTCCGGGGACGTCAATGTGGCCGGGGTCAGCGGCAGATTCGGTCTGAAGAGCGTTTCCGGTGATGTGGACCTTGCTGACTTTGTTGGTGAAACCAGGGCCGATATAGTGTCCGGAGACCTGAAGATGGTTCGAGTGTCGGGCGAGCTGTTGGTTGAGAGCAAGTCGGGCGACATCGAGCTGGAACCGGTGGGTGAATTCTCGGGCAAGATGAGCAGCAAGTCGGGCGACATCGAAGTGCGGCTGCACCCGGATGCGGATGTGGTGCTGGATATGGAATGCGAAGAAAAGGGAGAGGTATCCCTGGAACTGGATTATCCCTACGAGATACTTGAGCAGGGCGAGCGACTGCTTAAGGTCAAGTTTGGTAAGGGCAGCCGAGTCCTGAAACTCAAGACCCGCAAAGCGGACATTACGGTCAAACAGGCAAAGGAGGAATAAGTGATACGCGGCATACTCTGGGGAGTAATTATCATCGCAATTGGTGTCTGGGTGTGGCTGGCCAATCTGGGGGTAATCACTTCGGGCATCGTTTTCAGCCGAGACTGGCCGATTATCATTATCATTGTCGGCCTGATGACGGTCGCCGAAGGAGTTTCCTGGTTCATAAGACGGAGGCGGAGATGAGAAAACTGCGGTGGGGCATTGCGATTGTAGCTCTGGGTCTGTGGATATGGCTGTCGGCCCTGGGCGTACCTTACATAACGTTCTCTAAGAACTGGCCGTTGCTCCTGGTGGCCCTGGGAATTCACATCATAGTGCGCCGGGTGAGAAAGATTGCCCGGAAGCGCCGTCGCAGCGCCAGGGTTATCATCAGCGACCTTGAAGGCGGCAGGATTGATGCAGAAGAAGCGATTGTCGAAATCAAGAAAGAAGAGAGGAAAAGATGACGGATGAAAGGACGAAGATTCTCAAGATGCTTGAGGAGAAGAAAATCACCGCGGATGAAGCGGCACGATTGCTGGATGCCGTATCTGGTACGGACGCTGCCGATTCCTATAAGAACCGGTTCCTGAAGGTCAAGGTGTGGGAAGGCGACTCGGAAAAGGCCAAGGTGAACATAACCCTGCCCATTTCGTTTGTGAGGATGGGGTTGAAGATGGCATCCGAGCACGACAAGGCGAAGATTGCCGGTACAGATGTTGACCTCAGGCAGGTATCCGAAGCTCTCGACAGAGGAATCACCGGCAAGATCATCGAAGTCGATGATGACGAGAAGGGCAAGCACGTGGAAGTGTGGCTGGAGTAGGTGGACCGCCCAAGAACCGAAATAGAGCCACGAAGCCACGAAGAACACGAAACGGAGAAGCAGCATAGAAATAGGGTTCCAGGGTTCAAGACTTGAGCCCTTGGTCCCTTGAATCCTCTTCTGTTCATCTTTCGTGGATTTTGTGCGTTCGTGGCCAATCCTACATCGGTTTTCGGAGGCCGCTGCCGGCTTGACAGCGATTCCGGGCGAGTCTATACTGGGCGCAACTCTTGATGTCAGCAGTTGTGCCCGGTTTTCTTAACGCTGCCCGGCAGGTCGCAAGGCGCAGGGCCGGTATTCTCGTCGTGTTTGCGTTGATTTGTCTGCCTGGCCGGGCGCGGGGATTCACTCTGGAAATCAACGGCCAGGCCTATTCCTGGGACGTAGTCGGCCGTTTCGTTATGCCAGGGGATACACTGCACCTGGCTGTCCATGATGGCGGGCAGAATGCCGGCTGGGCCGTGCCGGCCGGCACACTGGTAGAGAATGGGGCCGGCGGAATGGACTGGGTGGCGCCTGAAAAACCAGGGCTATACCTTTTGACAGTGGATGTCGGGGACGAAGTCAAGAAGGTCAATGCATTTGTGATGGTGCCGATTGACAGCCTGAGGGACGGGATGCTCAACGGATACCAGATTGGCCAATATCCTGATTCCAGCCACTTTCCCAGTTTCGACGTACCGAGGGGGTTCATCGAAGTGACATCCGGGAATATCGATACGCGCTTGTCACCCAGGCACACTTTGCGGGAGTTCGTATCGCGGCAGTCGTGGGACTGGCCGAGGTATATGGTGCTGAGGGAGGACCTGGTTCTCAAGCTCGAGCTGCTGACCGATATCGTTGTGGCCAAAGGGCATCCGTGTGACCAGTTGACAGTTTTCAGCGGATTCCGGACTCCGGTCGTTCAATACGGCAGAGGTTCGCCGCACAGCGCCCACGTGTACGGCGGGGCAGCAGACCTGTATGTTGATGCGGACAGTAACGGTGTTATGGACGACCTGAACGGCGATGGGAGCATAAGTTCGGCCGATGCCCAGTTGCTGGCCGGCTATGTTGACGAACTCGAGCAGCAGCATCCGGAACTGGTCGGCGGGTGCGGCTGGTATCGGGGCAGCAAGCACCTTGGCCCGTTTATTCAGACTGATGTTCGCGGAGAGCGTACTCGATGGCACCGGTGAGGCTTTCGCTCGTTCAGTCGGTCGGTATCATTGTTCTGGCGGTGCTGGTATTCGGCTGGGCTGAGCTCTATCTGCCTTTGCGCGAGAGCTTCCGGGTGGATGTGCTCCAACTGGCCGGTCATCTGAAGCAGGCCAGGAGCGGGATTCAGCAGCGCCTGGCTGACATTCCGAAGCTTCGGGGTGAAATCGAAGTGTCGAAAGTCTCAGTGGCTGAACTGACGGGCAAGTTTGCCAGTGCCTTTTCTGAAGAGCTGTACTTGGCAATCAATGCGGCAGCAAACCGGTTGTATCTGCGCCGCGGCCGCAAGCTAATCCGTGAGGCGGTCATTTCCACGGGCTGTGACGACACCCTGAAAGCTGACGGCGGCAAGAAATGGATATTCGATACCCCGCGCGGAATAATGACGGTCTGGCGGAAGAAAACGAAACCGGTCTGGGGCAAGCCTGACTGGGCATTTCTTGAGGCCGGAGAAACAATTCCTGACTTTGAGTCGCCTTTGCGGCGCAAGGAAGGAGTTCTGGGCGAATACCTGCTTGACTTGGGCGGTGGGGTCGCGATTCACGGCACCCAGGCCACACATCTGCTGGGCCGGAGCGTGACCCATGGCTGCATCCGGGTCGGCAAGAAGGACCTGAAAGTGCTCTGGGATTCAGTGCCGGTTCGGACCAAGGTCTACATATACTGATGGACAGGGTGAAAACGATAAAGGTGCTGGCGATTGTTGCCACAGTGGCTGCAGGTCTGGCCCTGGCCAGGCTGGCAGACGCGGTGGGCAAGCGGACCCTGGTCAGGACCGCCAGGGAAGTCGGTGCCGAGCTCGTCTTGGCTGACAGCGAGTACCAGCAGGTTCTGGAAGAACGGAACCAGCTTGAAGTCGACCGGCAGCTTCTGTCCCACCGCATCGCGGCGATGTCCAAACGGGACCATTATCTCGTTGTCAACCGGCGGCGGAGAAGGCTGCAACTGGCTATGGGAGACAAAGTCATGTTTGAGGTCCGATACCGGCTGCGCGGCCCGACCGATGGTGTGAGCGGGTTCCAGTCGATGCCCAAGGCAACACTTGAAGTCCTTGGCATTGAGACCAGGACCGACTGGTACCGGCCGGACTGGCTGTACCGTTTGGAGGGCCTCGAGCCGCCGGTTGATTCAACTGAACGGCTGGTGCGTGATGCCTTTGGCCCGGGTGGGGTTTTCCTTGGCGGCGGGATTGCGATTCATGGCCGGGTCAGGAATGAAGTGCCGGCTGAGGCGATTGACCATATTTACCTGCAACTGGACAATGCGTCGCTCAAAGCGGTGGTCGGTGCGCTCAAGCCGGGCGCGCTGGTGTTTATCCAGTAGAAGCCCTAAGAACCGAAATAGAGCCACGAAGACAGGAAACGGC
>JAUWNN010000276.1 GCA_030612625.1 Caldifarciminota bacterium | reverse complement strand
GTTCCCCAGGGCCGTTTCTCTTTGTTGTCCTCGTCCAGATACCGGATGTCGAACGCCTTGGCAAACCCCTGGCCCAGATTATGGGTTGTGCCGGACTGCAGGGCCTGGCCGTCGGGCATCATCGACTCGATAGTGTAAGTCTTCACCGCGCCCGGGAACTTCTCGGACTCGGGCTTGAGCCCGGCCAGCAGCGGAACCGCAAGGTCGTTCTCAATGAAGTCAACATATATGTCAAGTATCTTCAGGGCTTCCTGTTCTGCTTCCTGTTCGGTTCGGTGCAGGGTGTGCCCTTCCTGCCAGAGAAACTCGCGCGTGCGCAGGAACAGGCGCGTTGCCTTTTCCCAGCGGAAGATGTTGCACCACTGGTTGATTAGGACCGGCAGGTCCCGGTAGGACTTGACCCATTTCGCATACATCATGTTGATGATGGCTTCTGAAGTCGGCCGGAGCGCCAGTTTCTCAGTCAGCTTGTCATCACCGCCATGGGTGACCCAGGCCACCTGGGGCGCGAATCCCTCAACATGCTCGGCTTCCTTTTTCAGGAAGCTTTCGGGAATCAGGGTCGGGAAATAGGCGTTCACATGGCCGGTTGCCTTGAGCCGTTTGTCCAGACGCTCTTTCATGTTCTCCCAGAGCGCGTATCCGTAAGGTCGGATGACCATGCAGCCGCGCACCGGTGCGTAATCGGCCAGCTCGGCCTTGAGCACAACTGCGGTGTACCAGTCGGAGAACTTGTCCGACTTGGAGGGGATTTCTCTTACGACTCCATCATCTTTCATAGCCGGTCATAGTAGCGCGAATCCGAAGTCAGTCAAGAAAGGAAGGGTCAACCGCCAAGGCCGCCAAGCTCGCCAAGAGGAGGATTAAACACCAAGACACCAAGAACACAAAGAGAATCCCTTTGTTATTCTGAGGCGAAGCCGAAGAATCTCAACCACAAAGACCGCCAAGAGGAAGCCTAACCACAGATAAACACAGATGGACACAGATGAGGGCAATACCGCAGACCCGCTGTCATTGCGAGGCCACTGCAGGTGGCCGTGGCAATCTTCCTTCCTCCAATTCGCAATCGAAAATCGGCATGGCTGTCAGCCATCTAGTATTGTCTTCCCTTAATTCCTTCGGCGATGACCTTTCCTTCGCGCGCGAAGCTCGCCATCGGAGAAGAGCGGCTGTCGAACTCCCCGGGCGTGAGCGGGACGACGTCAAGGGGGACAACGAACCTGCCGATTGTCGCCATGACCGCCTGCTTCAGTAGCTTCACGCGGCCAAAGATGTCCCGGTTCTCGAAATCGCGCGAGACCACGGCAATGTCTATGTCACTGTTTTCGTCGGGTTGTCCGGACGCGTGGGACCCGAAGAGGACGAGCTTGTCCACGTGTATGCCGCTGGCTTTGAGTTCTGCCCCGAAGAACTCGATTACTTCGGCGATTGTGCTTTCAACCATGCGAGTACTTTTGCTGATGCTTTCAGGACTTCCTCGGTTCGGTTTCGGTCGAACGTGGCAGCCAGCTTGCGCAGGTCGTCGGGGTAGCGCGTGGGAACGCTCAGCCCATCAAGTTCGTAGACGAACTCCTTCATCTCAGGCGGCAGTTCGAGTTGCAGCTTGTCTGCGAAGTAGAGCAGGACGTGGAGCTTCGGCGGTTGGACCTTGAACCTGGCCACGAATAGTCCTTTGAGTGCCTTCTCGATTGAGAGGTGGCACATGAAGACGGTATAGAAATACCGGCCGCCATCAAACATATACCGGGCCGTGTCGATGTCGTATTCTGCCTGCCGGAACCATTCATCGACCAGCTTATCTGAAGGACCAGAGTCCACAGGCAGATGATAGGGGTGTGTCGACTGCTGTCAAATCCGGGTGGCGGCCAGCGGAAGGCGGATTGGAACCGCCAAGAACGCCAAGAGGAAGACTAAACACAAAGGCACCAAGAGCACGATGGGTCTGGTTTTGGAGTGCGGCAGCGTGCTGCCGCTTTGTCTGCCGGAAGCACGCTTCCGGCTATGAAAGCGGGAGCTTTGCTCCCGCAGTCCAAAGTCGGGTGCGGATAGCGGTCAGCGCTTCTTGTGGGAGAGGCATCCCTGCCTCGACAATCGCGACTGGGCTCTGCGTCCTCGCAGGTGCCATCAGATGGCTCAAGTCGCTCCCACAGGCGGGTCAGCGGTTTGTGGACTCCGGTTCATCCTTCCGCCTTCCGCCCTCATCCTTTTTGATGTCGGTCAGCTATTTGGTATTATGTCGGCTTAATTTTCTTGGAACTTGACCCAGGACTGAGTTTCTACGTGCCGACGCTCCCCGAGACACTCATACAACATCGAAGCTTTGACTAAGTGAGTGGGGCGCATCCAGCCTCGAGTTACCCGGACCCATACCTGCTCGCCAGTAGTGTCGTTCATCGCGACATCCGCGAAACGCGCGCTCCACGCATTTGGGGCCCAGCTGTCTCCTCGGCGAGCATCCAGCCCAGGCAAGTCGATGCTGAAGAGTACATCCGTCATCGGAAATAGTTCACCGTTGATGATGACGACGGTCAACAACACGGAGTCCCCCCAGCTGGGTTCAGCGTCGGACCACGTGAGGCTGAGCTTGGCTCGCGGCCTCAGGTGTCTGAGTACCCGGGCCACTCCGTCGAAGTCTCCTTTTTCCTCGAGGTGACGGATGCGTGTCATCCTGTGCGCCTCACTCTGCGGCAGCAGGCTCTGCCCGCTGCTGAGTCTCGGGACTACCCACCAGAGCACGATGATGACTGCGAGTGGGATCGCTACACCGAGTGCAGAGCCAACCCACGAGCTGCCGGACTCCCCGGTCGCCCCTCGCGGCACGGCTTTGCCCTGGTCCGCTCGTGCGTCGACCTGCTTCAGGTCCAAGCTGGACTTCACGTTGACGAACTTGAACGCTATCTCGACCCGGTCACCCCCCAGGAGTCGGGGTTGCCTGAGCACGAATTTCCCTTCATCCGTCTCGACGCTAGGGTCTGATTCGGTCGAGTGGACGCTGTGCTCGCGGTTCTTGCCTTCGGGTAGACCATCCACTGTCACTGCGAGGTTGGTAGCGGCGGCGTTTCCCCGATTCGTGACGCTGATGCTCTGGAATGTCTCCTTGCCCGAGCTGCCGTCGAACGAAGCTATGTCGGACATCTCCACCTCGAGGCGCGCTTGTTGTCGGCCGAGCTTCCTTGATACTGTCCATACGACTAGGCCGGACACCACGCCTGTGCCAACCATCAGAGCGGCTAGGACATACCACGGCATTGGTCCTCCTGGCTACGTGGTGCTGGGATTGCTGGGGGCGCTTCCCGCATCCTACCCATCCAACTTCGTCCGGTCGTCTTTCCTGTCAATCTTCATGGCGGGAGGGCGGTTGGCGTGCCTATTTGATTCCCTAGGTGATTCATGGCAATACAGGTTTGATTTTGAGGTCAACAATGGGCATGTCGACTTCATAGTGTTCATATATGGGCTTCTCCTGGGTCTTGACCCGTGGTACACGGTTCGTCACCGACTCATAGCGTTCATCTATGACGATGCCCGTGACTTTCACGTGTACGGTCTTCGGCGTCACCATGCTGTACGAGTTGTTCAGGAGAAATGAGTACTGCCTGCCTGCTCCATAGGTCATCCT
>JAUWNN010000034.1 GCA_030612625.1 Caldifarciminota bacterium | reverse complement strand
CGGCCCCGACCCCGAATTCGGAATTATGGCCCCTAACCTCCATATGGCGCCCTCTAAATCCCCCCACCAGCCGGGCGGGGCGTGGCCGCCCCGCCCGTTCCCGGTTATCGCGGGTATTACGGTCCGACCGGAGCCGAGACGCTGAACACCTGGGTCCGAATCGCCTCGAGCACACTCTGGCTCAGGCCGCGGCTGACCCACTTACCGATCAACGTGGCGGTTTCGATTGCCGCCGATTCGCCGGTTATTCGCTGAACCAGCTTCCACATCTGGCGGCCGAAGGCGAAGTAGAACGGGTACTGGATGACCGAGACCCCGGTCGCGTTCAGTACCTGACGGACTTCCCCTTCCATCGCGTAGATGTCGTCGAAGCTGCCCTGAATCCGGGCGGTTATCTCGGGCTTCTTCAGCATCCGCTCCATCTGCACCGTGCTGCCCTGCGGGAGCTTGCCTTCGGCGTCACGCTCAAAGCGCGAGGCCCACTTCGCGTACCGGTAGGAACCATCGGGTGGTACAGTAGCCATGCGTCACCTCCTCACGGTCCGACCGGCGCGCCGATGTTGAACACCTGCGTCCGGATTATCTCGAGCACGGTCTGACTGCACCCGCGTGCCAGCCACTTGCCGATATGGGTGGCGACTTCGATCGCGAGCGATTCCCCGCCGCCTAGTTTCTCACGGCTCGCCGCAACCTCGCCCGCGAACGCGCAGTAAGCTCCGTACTGGATACTGCTGACGCCCGCGCCGGCGAGGACCTGCTTGGTTTGCGTGAGATAGTAGTTCTGGGCGGTCCGAGTCCGGTAGTACTTCCTCTTCATGGACTCGGCCTGCGCCAGTGTCACTTCGGGGAAGTAGTCGCTGTTCGGCAGGTCAAGGCGGGCGAACAGTCGGTCTGCCCCGTACGATGCCGGCTTTGTAGCCATTGCATCCTCCTTTGCGGGTTACCCCGCTGTTTGGAGTTTCTCCAGATTGTGAGGCCCGACCTCGGTCGGTCCCCTTCACATAGTTATGTCATCGTCAAAGCCCGATTTGCCGGAAAAGAAACAGGCCGCCGGATTTCTCCGACGGCCTGTGCCTCCTTTCGTTCTTATCATATGTCAGGCACCTCCTTTTCTTCTGCGGCCGCGGCCACCGGTTTGACCGGCCGGTCGGGCAGTTTCGCGGCGACAGTCGCGGTCCAGTCATCATCGCAACCGGTGTTATCCTTGCCGTGCCAGATGGGCACCGGCGTGGAATCCCGCACGGTCGCGCTGACTCCCTGCTCCTGCAATCGCCGCTTCAGCACAGCCAGTGCTCGCGCCCGCTCGCGCCGCGCCTTTCCGACCGACAAGCCCGCCTGCTGCGCGGTATCGGCAAACGTCAGACCATCGAGGTCGTGAAGCGCGATGCTCAACCGGCCGTCCCCAGCCAGGTTTTCATACTCCTGCCGGAGAATCCGGCTGCGCCTCGCCGCCTCGCTCTCCTCGGACGGCCCGCGTACCGGCAAAGCCCACGGGCTGTGTACGTTCTCGTCGAAGCGCACGAACCGCGGGCCAAACCGTTCCGTTCTGACCTTCCTGGCAACGTTTAACGACTGCCAGTTCAGCCAGGTCTGGAACGACGCGCCTTTGTCAGGGTCGTACTTATCGAGCCGGGTGATTGTGTATTCATGGGTTCGGATGGCGACTTCGTCAACGAAGTCGCTGCCGAGGTAGCCGTAACGCGAGCCTGCAAAAGCCCGCAGTGAACTATCGCATCTCTTGTATATCAGTTCATATGCGTCCACGTCGCCGTCCAGCACCCGCTGGATAGCGAACGCGACCTCTTGTTTCTGTTTTGGGGTCATTGCCCCTCCTATTTCTCCCGGCTGCCCCGGTCTGAACGCCGGGAGACTTACTTGCTTGTGACACCATTGTCAGGTGTCGTTGAACCTTCGGGACGTATCTCATTCTCATTTTGATACTCCTAAGTTTACGGTCCGGGATGCACGCATTAGCGGTGCGTTTACCATCCCCTTTGACTCCTTTAGAAGTTCCTTCTGCAGACCGGTGCGCTTCCGCCACCGGCGGCCGCCATTCCGTGCATTGCGCACGTGCTAAGTGCGGCCCGTCCTGCCTGATACAGTCTCTACCATGTTTCATATTCATCATGGTCCTCCGTTACTGCGTTTGCTTAACCGTACCACAACCAGTTCCCCCGACCGGCCGGTTGTTATGACCGGTGCCCGAAACCGACAAAACCCGTTTCCTCGGGGCCGGTTCGGGCCTTGATGGACTAATCATATCTGCGTGCGTATCACCCCGTTTGTCGCGAAGCTGGCCGTCTTCGTTGCGCGGACGGTAGCCCTTCATGCCTGGTGCATCTTCCGCCATGTTCAATCCCCTTCTTCTGTTCGTTCCTCTTCCTGCATGCGAGTCGGGTCGGGGAACGACGTGACCACGACCCCTTGAACCCGGAAATCGACAGTCAATACAATGGGGCGATGGGCTGAGTTCGAGGACTTTGGCATCAGGACTATCGCCCCCTTACTGATGTGGAACTCCTTGACCGTCGCCTCCCCGTCCACAAGAGCGACAACAGAGTCGCCGTTCCTTGCCACGCACTGCTGGCGCACCAACAACAGGTCGCCGTCGTTGATTCCACTCTGGTCCATCGAGTCTCCGGATGCACGCAGGATGAAGTACTGATACGGCGGAGAAGCGAGCCGTGTCGCCACTGGAAACGTCCCCTCGATGTTCTCCTCGGCCAGAAGCAGGCTGCCGCAACTGACCGAACCCACCAAAGGGACGTCCACGGTCTGGGCGCTGGATGTCACAGTCTCGGATTCACGCGCCAACTGCAGCCGGCCATCCGGGCGTCGTCTCAGGTAGCCCTTGTCCCGCAGGCGGCCTAGAATCCAGGCGGCCGACCTGGGTGAGGCGTAGTCCAGGCTGCGCTGGAGTTCCCGGACCGAAGGGAACCTGCCTTCTTTCATCACAAAGCCACGGATTGCCCTAAGCCCACGGGCCTCAGAGGCAGATAAGAACTTTCTCATACAGCAATTATACACCCCTCATACACAAAGTCAATAAGAACATTCGATGCGGGCTAGATCGTCGCCGCAAAGCTACTTGACCCAGCCAGCCGACCTATTTGCCCTAAGGCTTGTTATTTCAATGCTTTCTGGTGATTCAGCCGAAACTGGCGACACGGAGGGGGCCATCCCGGGGGCGGCCCCGGGGATAACCCCGGGTATCCCCCTGGGTATAGCTATCCTGGCGGCCAGGATGACGGCTATCCGGGTCATTATCCAAGTGCTCAGGATAGTGATTGTCCAGGTGACCTGGCTGGTAGCTATCCAGGTGGTGCGGGTGGCTATACAGCCGGTTATCCCGGTGGCAACTACCCTGGCCGCCATCCCAGCCACCCTCCGGGCCATTGAGGGAAGCCAGTACCCCCCGGGGCTGTCCCGAAAGGTCCTGCGATATCGCAACCTGAAATCACCAATCTGCAATCCGAAATCGAAGGGCGGGCAGCGGAGCGCGGTCAATCAGTCACATCACCGGCATCGGCACCGAGTTAGGTATTATGTCCGCTTAACTTCCGATGTCCGCTTAACTTCCGACTCGATGGAAGCCCTAGTTTTGGCCAAGAGCCTATCGATCTTGCTGGTCAGCTTCTTGGAGTAGACGCGCAGAATGGCATTGTAGAGGTTCGTGACGAGCTGTTTCTGGGTGTCGTCCTCAGCATTGTACTCGTCTTTCACTTTTCCAATGATAGCAAAGAGTTCCCTGATTTCTCCCTCGGAGAAGTCGTCGGTGAGCCCTGGAGAGTCGAAACCACCTCTCTTCCTGGCCTTGTCCAAGAATCCAGTCAGCTTTTCTCCTTCTTCCTTCGTAACGGGGTTGTTTATGCCCGCGACTAGCTTCCTAATCGCGTCGGTGGCGAACTTCTCCACCGGGGTTTTGATCTTTTCCAGGTCAGTGGCCTTGAGCATTTCTTTCTCGACCATAACCTTCACCAGAAGGTCATGAGATTCTAGGCATGCGGATATCGCCGCTGTGCCGTGGCCGAGGGCCTTCTGGAACCGGCCTATGCGGATGCCAACCCACACGAGTGCGATGACTGCGACCACGGTGCTCGGCAGTGATGAAAGCGCTATCTTTACGATTTCGGACATTCTCCCACTCCTCTGTTTGCCACCTGACAACTATAAGATACCGAAAAACCAGACACTTGTCAAGCCGGGCGGTGCAAGGGGCATTCTGTTCGCTCCCCTGCAGTCCGGGCGTTCCACAATGCTTACCATCATGCGTAGGTTATAGCGGAAAAGGATGCGGCTGTCAAGCCGGACGGTGCGGCGCTAGTGCTCATTGTCCCATTCCAGCCCGAACTCGCGCAGGGCTATCGGCCAGCCCTTGATGATGACGTAGGCAAAGCCGCAGAAGCAGACGGTCGAGTTTCATGTCGCGTCACCGTTTCACCGCTGCCGGAAAACAGTCGCTGTCCCTATTTCCCGGTTTTTCCGGGGTTTGTCCCTTGCGTCGGTCAACAACTTGAGTTTCTTCAGCCGTATCGTGACAACCTTTCGAGAGACGCCGTACTTGTTCTTCAGTTCGTTGGTGACTCTGTAATAGCTATCGAGGTTCCACCTCGTATTGTCCACATACAGAATCCCGAACCCACGTCTCGGGAGGTCCAGCTTCTCCACTGACGCTAGAAAATCGGTGACAAGCTGTCTTTTGGGCAGCAGCAGGCATGACGCAAAGTGGTACGCCTGCCATTCCATCCTCATGATGTCTTTGATGTCCAATTCTGCCAGGTTGTCTGGTTCAAGGTCTGCTTCCACGCAGGATTCCCTTGTCATGTACTTTGAATGGCCCAGAAAGAAGTGCCCCAACTCGTGTGCCAGCGTGCACCTCTGCCTGGCTACGTCGCCACCGGCATACCTGGTGACTGTTATCTTTGGCGGGTCGAAGGTGATCGTTCCAAGTGCATCGCCGATTCCGTGGCCTCTCAACCTGGAACGAAGTCTCACCACGCGAAGGCCCTTCTGCTTCGACAGCCACTTGCACACCTTGTCGAGGGGCACCTCGCCGTCAGTATATCCAATGTGTTGCAGGACGTGCCTGCTTGCACCCTCGACTGTCCTGGCCGGGAGGAACTGAACGACCCCGCGGCCCATACCCTTTCTGTTCTCTATCTGTGTCAGCAACCTCTTGCGTTCGGCATCACAGCCACTCCTGACTAGACGCGAGAAGAACTGCCTCAGTGAAACGGTATACTCCCCGCCCGCGAAGCAGTAGCAGTCGAAAACTCTGCTCTGATAAGACTCAGCAGTGACTCCATCGCGTGCGCTCGTCCCTGCCCGTTGCGCCCAGCTGAGGGAAACAAGCGTGGATGGAGACCGCGTCAAGACCCACTTGAACCTACTGCTGTCGTAATACCTAAGCAGCCCTATCCCCTTCGATCTCGCGAACTCGATGGCGCCACTCTGAAACGAGTGAGTGGAGGCGACTATTCCCTTGTTGTTAGCTCCAGATATCTGCTGCATCTTCGAGTTGAATGCTTCGACATCCCCGACCTGTATTGCGCGCCTGTGGTTCTTGCACTCAATCAGAATCAGGTGCGAATAGGTAGTATGTCCGGGAAGGAATGCCTCTATCGCGATGTCGAAAACAATGTCCTTCCCTCTGTCTTTCGAGTAGTAGCCTCTCTTCGGGTAGAGCTTGCAGCGGTCCCTCGTGATGTAAAACCCGTCTTCGGATATCAACCTTTCTATTAAGGCGAAGACTCTCGCCTCGAGTTTGTTTCCCTTCCTAGTAGTATTCATGTTTTCCCTGCGTGTGGCTAGATGCGTCGAATTCGGGGGCACATTACCCATCTCCTACCCATCCCGACTTCGTCTGGTTGTCTTTCTTGTCAATCTTCATGGCCCGATTGCGGATGGGCTCGTCTGGCCCGCTTCTCCAAGCAGACCCTTCACATCCGCTACATTCCTCGATACCGCGAACTTCCACGTCCCGAAGCCGCCGTGCTCATTGACCGCCTTGACCCACTCGCGCATGAACTGGCGCTTGGTGTGGTCCTTTTGCCTATCCTGCCCCTTGGTCTCCAGGACGAGATGCACGCCGCTCTTCAGCTTGATGATGAAGTCCGGCCAGAACTTGTGCCGCTCACCCATGAAGATGTAGATAACCTCGAAGCCAAGATGATCGTTCTTGACCCACGCCTCGACGTCGTCGTGCCTGTCAATCTGATAGGATTCAGATGCCTCCCATGTGCTGTCGAAGACACAGAGGTTGATGTGCGAATGCTGAGTGTAGTCGCAGGGCCGCCCTGTGTACCACGTCCGCATGTTGCCAGTCGACCTGATTGGGTGGTCGCGGTCGAATACCGGCTCGATGCGTTCGGTGTTCTCGAAGCGGATTGCCTCCCAGATGTGCTGGACGACCTTGGTCATGTTGAGGGTCAACAAGATGCGTCGGCGGGCGTCGTCCTGGTTGAACAAGGACGGGATGATGTCGACCTTGTTCGAGGCCATGAATGACTCGACCAGCCGTATGAGCTGGGCGAGCAGGTATTCCTTGTTGCCCTTCCAGGTGGGCTTCATTTCGTCAAAGATGTCGCGGGCGGTCTCGAAGACAATCCTCTGCATCCGGAACTTCTCGGCGAGGTCCTGCAGGTCGATGGTGGTGATCTTGGTGACGTCGGGCTTACCGGAAACAATAGGTGCGAGGTCGGCTAGCATACGGGTCTCAGATGCGTCGAGGCGCAGGGCTTTGACCTTGTCCATGTCGAGATGCAGGGTGGGAGTGTACACGTGCTCGACACGCAGGATGTTAGGCCAACTGATTTCGTACTGCTTCTTCTTCGGGTCCGGCTCGACTTGATGCTTGGGCGTTGGCGGGGGTGGAGGTGGACCGTCGATTTCCTCGTGGGGCAGGAACGTGAACGGCACGCCGAAGATGTTGACGTACTCGGCCCGGAACAGGCCGGTCTCTTCATCAACCTCGTAAGACGTACGCCTGAGGCCGCGCCCGACAACTTGTTCGCACAGCAATTGGCTGGTGAAGGCCCGCAACCCCATGATGTGGGTTACAGTCTTGGCGTCCCAGCCCTCGGACAGCATACCGACCGAGATGACCTTCTGAACGTCCTGTCCGGGCTTGCCGACCTGCCCGACGGTATCGACGACCTGGCGGAGCTGCTCGGCGACCTCTTTTTTGCTCAGCTTGCGGTCTCGCTGGCCGTTCTCCTCATCCTCCGAACTGCCGATCACAGCCAGCGGTTCCTCTCGGGTTTCGGCCTCTCGGAGCACTTTGGAGTCGATGTGCAGGATGCGCTCCGGGATACATAGCTCGTCGATGCGAATCTTGCGGTGGCTGAAGGCATAATTCACCCGTGCCGCAGTCTCGGTCCGGTTGGCGACCGTTATCATCACCGGGGGTGTCTTGAAGCCAACCTCGGCCCACGCCTTCTGCGTCTCCAGCCAGTCCTTGGCCAGCAAGTAGTAGCCGTTGGTCAGCAGGTCGGGGAGCAGCTCGTGCTCCTCGGCCTTCCGGTTCAGGTCTTCCTTGATCCACTCATAGATGTGGTAGAGCTTGGACCGGTAGGTCTTGGCGTCAGGTACCCCGTCGTCGCGGATTACGACACGCGGGGTTTTGACCAGGCCGGATTCGATCGCGTCGTTCAGACCGAAGTCACTGACAATCCAGCCGAACAGGTCCTCCTCGGCAGCCCGCTTGCCCGACGGCGCGAACGGGGTCGCTGAGAAGTCAAAGCAGGACAGGATGCCTTGGGTGCGGTGTATCCGGTCCAGCCCGCTCACCCAGATGGTCGCTTCCTCGATGTCTTCCTTCTTCACGCCCTTGACCTTGGACTCTGCTGGGACGCGCCACGCGTGGTGGCCTTCATCGTTGATGACAAGGATGTTCTTCGCCCTAGCCATCTCGCCCAGCACCTCGCGGGTGTAGGCAGTGTCGCTCTTCACGCCCCGCTTGTCGACGCTCTTCTTCTTGGCCAGCCTCTCCTCGGTTTCCCAGCCTAGGACGTGCCAGTTGCGGATGCGGAAGCGGCCGAGACGTAACTTCTCGCGCAGCCCGCCCGGCACGACGTTGAACTCGTCGTAGTAGTTGTTCTCGGCGGTCGGCAGCAGCACCTGGAGCCGGTTCCTGATGGTCAGGCCGGGCGCGACGATGAAGACGTTCTTCGAGAACCGCTTGTCCTGCGGGTAGGTGACCTTGTTCAGCACCTGCCAGGTGATGAGCATCGCCATGACGACCGTCTTGCCAGACCCGGTCGCCATCTTCGAGCACAGCCGCTGGAACGCCCCGCCGTCCGATGGCACATCGATGCCGGTCTTGTCCGACTCCGGTCCCTCGACCAGCCAGATGAGCGTTTCCACCGCTTCGAGCTGGCAGAAGAAGAACCGGCGATTGGTCCGCTCACCAAGGTCGTACCAGTGTTCGAGCAACCGTTTGGTGATGCCGGTCACGCCAGGATAGCCGGACTCGCGCCATGCCTTCACGCGCGGTCGAATCCTGTTGACCAGCGGTATCTCGACGAACACGCCCGGGTCGTCATAGGACCGGGACCGCTCGGTCGCCTTCACGTATCCGGCCGGCCGGCGGCCGTCCTTCAGTTCGAACAGCTTACGCTTGTGGTCGTAGCTCCAATAGCGGCTCGGTTCATCATACGGCTTGTTGATGATGAGCGGGCCTATCTTCTTCTTCTCGGCCATGGGCTACACCTCGATGACCTTCAGGCTCTCGATGCCCCGGTCGTCCACAATCTTGACTGCGACGCGTTTGTTGTCGCCCAGTTCAAACGGCAAGGAAACCGTGCCCCGGTAGGCTTCAATGAGGTCCTCGTCAATCTCGGCCTTCAGGTTCCTCGCCAGCCTGGCCCAACCATCCTTTGGACCCGCCATCGGGAAAAACACCTGCGACGGGAAGATGCTCCGGCCGTCGTAGTCGGTGTCGAGCATCCACATGGCGATGTTTGCCTTGCCGCCGGACTCGATGTTGCCGGTCCTGGTGTTGTAGTAGTCGAACCCGAGCACCTCGACTTGCAGCTTGCCTTTGTCATCGCCCTTCTTGATGGGCGTGACCTTCACGTCCGGTTGGCCGACGAGCCAGAAGCTCTCGTTGCTTGACCGTTTCTTCTTCAGGTCCTCGGTCAGCAGGTCGGCATTCATCTGGGCGCGGAGCAGGACCACGCCCGGCCAGTCGGTCTCGTCGATGTCTTTCGCCGCTTCCGGGTCGGCCTGGAAGTAGGCGAACACCACCATAGTCGGCTTGGGCACGAGCCGCTGGGCCTCCTCAATGGCCAACGCTACCTGCCGTTGCTCCATCGGGGCGTGCTCCGGACCGAAGGACACGACGACGCGTTGTGGCGTGTCTTCCTTCGTCTCGCCGTCGGCGTGCAGATGGCGCGTGCCGGGCAGAGTCTCTAGTCGCGTGAACTCGATACGCTGACCCTTCTTGCCTCTGATACCGGTCTGGAACAGCTCGTCCTTCCACTCCGATTGCCGCAATGTTTCTCCCTTGCGGGCGACCGAATCGTCCGCTGGCAGGTCCTCGCGCACATCGGACAGGGGCCTGACGGCTGGGGCCGGGACTGCCTCGACGGTCAGGGGGCCGCTCACACGCATCCGGCCGGCATCGACGGTGGGCCGGTCTCGCAAGGCCTCCTGCGGAGCAAGTTCGTCGTGCGCAAGTGACTTGAGCGTAATGTGAGGAACCGTTTCGTAGAGTAATCCGCTGCCGATTCCCTCTGAGGCGTGAGCTAGGGCGAAGTAGTCGAAGACGGCGGTCATGAGTCTCTGCTTGGCGAGTGCCAGAGCAACACGTGACGTATCGCATGTCGCCCAGCGCCGCCCCCAATGTTCGGCCACTAGCGCGGTCGTGCCGCTTCCGCACGTTGGGTCCAAGACTAGGTCTCCGGGGTCCGTAGTCATGAGAATGCAGCGTTCGAGGACCTTCACGTTGGTTTGGACCACGTAGACTTTGCGGCCTGAGAACCCACCGGCAGAAGTGTCGTTCCACATGTTGTCGAAGCTCATGACCGGGAAGTCATCCAGGTGGCGGACGTACATGAGCGAGTTGCCGATTGGATACAGCCTGCCAAGTTCAGCAAGCCGGTCCAGCCCCTCTGGGTGTTTGACCTTCCAGTGGCAATTCGTGCTCGGGTAGTAGGTATGTCCCTCAAACTCGTACGGCTGTGGTTCCGAGGCAGGGTCCATAGACGAGAGATTGTCCATCGCGACAATGGAGGAGCCCTTTGGGCAGACCTCCGGGTCATTCAGCTCTGCTTCATTCATGCGTCTGAATGATTCGTCCGCTAGCCTTAACCATCGGTAGATAGAAGGACGGTCCCTACCAGTCTTGTCGCGGTACAGGTTGTGGTACTTGAGGGCCGAGCGGTCTCGGCAGTACCAGAGCAGGTAGTCTGAGACCGCGTCCAGCCCGCTGCTGCTGAAGCCGCCCGGCTTCCTGAAGCAGACCTGACCCACGAATCCGCCACGTCCGAACACCTCATCCAGCAAGTCTCGCACTAGATGGACGTTCTCATCTCCGATCTGGACGAAGAGACTTCCGCTGTCGTGCAGAAGTTCCTTGGTCAGCAGAAGTCGGTCTCTTAGATAGGTGAGGTACGAGTGAATACCGAGCTCCCAGGTATCGCGGAACGCCTTCACCATCTCGGGCTCGGCAGTCAGGTCCTCGTCCTTGCCGTCTTTCACGTCCCTTCGGTTCACGAAGGGCTGGAAGTTGCTCTTGTAGGTTATGCCGTAGGGCGGGTCGATGTAGACCATCTGGACCTTGCCCGCCATGCCTTCTTTCTCCAGCAGGGAGTTCATCACGAGCAGCGAGTCACCGGCAATCAGGCGGTTGGTCCAGTTGTGCTTGTGCTTGTAGAACTCGATGGCTTCCCGAAGCGGCGGGTTCTCTTCTGCGCCTTGGAACAGGGATATTTGCTTTTCTCCATTGTCGTTGCGTTTCCGCACCGCTTCGATGATTGAGCGCGGGTCGATGCGTTCGTGGACGTGGAGGGACACGGTCGGCACCTCGAATGACGTGTGCTCGGCCTTCCCGGCCCAGACGAGTTGCGGGTCAAGGTGCGGGTCGTACTGGTAGGTCTTCTTGGGTCCGTCCTTGTCGGTGTCCGGCGTCACCAGCCCGACCGGCGGGTTATTCGTGCGCTTCTTACCCTTGTGCTCGTACTGCTTAATTGGTTTCTTCTTGGCTTTCTTGACCGGGGACCGCTTCCTGGTGGCCTTCCTGGTCGGCTTCAATTTCGCCATCCCGCTACCTCCTGACATACCGTATTGTGCTGCCTGAGCTGTTCAGTTCCATCACCTGCCAGCATATCGGCAGAGGCCTGTCCAGTCAAGCGGAAAAGGGGAATGACCGCTGACGGCTGACCGCTTTCCGCTATTCGCGTTTTGCCTTTTGCGATTTGCACTTTGCCTTTTGGCTTGTGCCTTTTTTGTGCTCTTTGTGCCTTTGTGTTTTTATTCCGGTTCCTGGGACAGGACTCGCAGCGGTCTGCTCAGGTCAGGTTTCAGGGTTAGAAGAGCCCTGCCCGGTCAGATGGATATTGATCCGTTGTATTTCCTTTTAACAGGAAAAGCCGCAGAGTCGCATTCGCGCGCCCGGCAGCCGGACCGGGCAGGGGCAATTGTTTTATTCCCGTCATTTAGCCGGCACCTCTCACCTATCTCGATATAGGGAAAGCTGAAGGGCTTGTCAACTAAAAACTTGGGCATGAGCTATTGGCCGGCACCTGCTCAGTGCAGTTCGTAGAACCGTTTTCCCCAGAACTCAACCAGCTTGATTTTCTTTGCCCGAATCAGCCGACCGATGACCGCATCAAGTTTCTTCGGCTCGATACCCAAGGACCGCTCGATGTCTTTTTTCGTAACCGGCCGGCTCCTTGCCAGTTCAACCACCGCTTTGTCGGCATTCCCCTTGAACTTGCGCTGCCTCTTGCGGACAGGCGATTCGGCAATTTCGCAGCCCGGGCCGAAAAGCCGCTGTATCTGCTCCAGGTCACTATGACTCAAAGGCCGGGCTTTCTTCTCAGCCGGGGGCCGGACAACTGTGTTCAGGTGAACCCGGTCCGGTCTTATGTCTGCCACAGCCCGCCTGAGCTTGACCAGATGCTCGACCGAATCGTTGACACCCTTGACCAGCATGATTTCAAGCCAGATGCGGCCTTTGTAATAGCGCCGGAACGTCTTGAGTCCCTCGATGATGTCTCTGACTTTCAGGTTGTGATGACCCCGGTTCACCCGGGCAAAGGTTTTCTGGTCCGCAGCGTCAAGCGAAGGCACAACCAGGTCACAAGCATAAAGGTCGCGCCGTACCTGCGGCACACTCAGGAGGGTTGAATTGGTGATGACTGCCTTTGGAATGGTGAACTTCTGTTTGAGCCTGCGGATAAGCTTGCCGATGTCTTTGTTCAAAGTGGGCTCGCCTTCGCCTGAAAAAGTAATGAACTCGATTCTCCTTCCTTTGACCGCATCCTCGACCTGAGCCAGGATATCCTTCATCGGAAAGAAAGCTTTCCGGCTCAGGGTCTTGCGTGTGGTCCGGCCGCACTGGCAGTAGATGCAATCCAGGGAGCAGGTGTTGCGCGGCACAATACTGAGGCCCAGAGACAGTCCAAGCCTTCGAGAAGGCACCGGCCCGTAAACATAACTCTTTCTTATCATCAATCCTCTTCTGCTTTCGCTGCCAGACCGGGAAGGTTCGTCTTGAGGTATTCCAGCCCGTCTTCCCTGGACTTGATTCTGCCCTCGAGTTGCAAGTCCTCAAGTTCCTGCAGAATAACCTTGAACACCGGCCCGGGCTCAAGCCCAATCGCAATCAGGTCATGGCCGGTGACAAAACGTTTTACTTCGAGTATGGCATCCTCGGCCCGTTTCTGCTCAATCATTCGGGTTATGGTTTCCTCAAGATGCAGTGTCCGGCCCGCAGTTGCCCAGCCGTCCGCATAACAGAGAATCATCAGCCCGAATGCCTCACTCCCCAAATCCCTGAAAAAACGCCGTATCGCCCGCTCGGTCAGCTCGGGATTGGTTGCCAGTAGATGCAGCCTCATATGTTCCTGGACCTGAGTCCTTACCATCTTCACCTGGGGACGGGAAAGTCGCAAATGGTCGTGAGCCATCCCTGCTGCAATCCTCGCGCCGAGACTGTCGTGGCCGTAGAAATGAACCTCGCCTTCACTGTTGATGAACCTGGTCTGGGGCTTGGCAATGTCGTGCACCAGGCCGGAGAACTTGAGCACCGCCCTTCGATAGGGCTCACCAGGCTCGTCCGGGTCACAAGCTCCCCAGCGGTCGAAATACGAACGCCATTCCGGCTCAAACCGGGAAAAGAACGTGTCAATAGAAACGACTTCTTCAATCTTGTAGTAAGTGGCAAATGAATGCTTGCGCAATCTCTCATCCTCAAGCACCGGCACAAACCCGGGCAGAATCTCCTGGAGCCGGCCCAGCTCAAAAAGCCGCACCAGATAGTCATGAGAACCGGCCGCTTCCATAATCCGCAGCATCTCGGCCCCGACCCGTTCAGCCGCGGTCCTGGCCAGGGTTATGTCACGTCCCTGCTCATAAACCGACTCGTCAACTTTCATCCCAAGTTCCAAGGCAAGCCTCATTGCCCTGAGCAGCCGCAACGGGTCAGACTTGAGCGAATCAGCGGAAACCGGTCTGATGATGCGGGCCTTCAGGTCTTTGACCCCGCCGGACCGGTCAAGAATTTCGCCGGTCCCCTCAGCCCGAATCTCGCACGCCAGGGCATTGATAGTGAAGTCCCGCCTTTTCAGGTCGTGCTCAATTGTCCTGTCTCCGAATCCGTTGAAGTCAAACACCCTGTCCTGGCAAACCACCCTTGCTTCATCATCTTCTTCAGAAAGCACCACCAGCTTGCCTCTAACCTTGCGGCCGAACTCCCGGGCGAAATCCAAACCCGAGCCTGAAACCGCAAAGTCGAAATCGACCGGGTCCCGGTCCAGCAGGATGTCACGAATCGTACCGCCCACCAGAAACAGCCTTCGCTCGCCTTTGAGCTCAACAAGCCGGTTTCGGTCCCGGCCCAGTCTGCTCAGTTCCGCATCAATCTCTGCCGGCACACGATAGCATAGCAGCCCGACTGACAGGCGTCAATCCGCATACCGTTCCCGAAAACCGCTACAGGAATCTCACCGCCAAGGGGCAGAAGTAACCGCAGATGAATACCGATGAACGCAGATTCCTTTCCGGACTCTATCTGTGTAATCTGCGGTTCAGCCGTTTCCTGTCTTCGTGGCTCTATTTCGGTTCTGGGGCCGTTGTCTGCGGTTGCGGCCGACCCCACCCTTCACTATTCTGAAACTGTCAACTCAGGCCAGGCCTTGTTCTGTCTGGCTATCCCTGAAAAGAAAAACCTTGATTCGCAACCGAACCCGAGTAGTTTCAATTCCTAATCATGCAGAGGTCAAACTGACATTTCAGGTATTCGCCAAAGAGAACTGCCCGGTCTGCAAAAAGGCCCAGGGAGTCCTGACGCGGCTCGGGGTGGATATGGCGGTCCGCTATGTTGAGGGCCCGAAAGCCACCCCTGAGAACGTAGCCGACTTTGCCTGGTACGATTGGGCCGATGTGATGCCGCTCGTAGTCGCAACCGAAGGCGAGCGCGCTCTCAAGCGATGGAACGGCAAGGATATCAGTGACAAGGAGCATGCCTGGATGCCGGAAGTCCAGAACTGGCTGGCCTCACACACCCCTGCCGCATCCGATTCCTGACCGCCGACCGCAAACCGCTTTCCGCTCGCCGCTCCTGACGGTTAGCTGCTGGCTGTCAGCGGTCTACCCAGTCTTATCATTCGCCTACGCCGTACTGCTCCTGCAGAGCGCCAATGAGCGAAACAAGCGAGAAAGTGCCGAGGACTGAAAGTACTATTGCGAGAATAATCGACAATGCGATTATGGCAAGTGAGACAATCATGACGATGCCGGAAATCAGGAAGTAGGTCTTCAGCTTGCCGGTAAGTCCGGCCAGGGCTGCCTGGTCATTCTTGTCCGCATACTCCTGCGCCTTTGACCCGGCCTGAGTCAGGATTATGCCGAGCCAGATGGGCAACCAGGCCCACAGAATTCCAACAATGGAAAGCGCCTGCAGTCCGCCCGTAATGATGTTTATTATGCCCAAGAACTTGAGCCATCCTTTCATCCCGCGGACATTGGCAACGATAGCCTGCTGGCTCAAATCAGTACTGACACTGGCTTCCACAGAACCTCCTGGGTTTATTCTTACTCTTACACAGCCTACCATAGGAAACAACGTCCATTTGTCAAGAACTGACCACCTCCCGAAAACCGATATAGGAATCTCAACACAAAGGCACTGAGAGCACCGCCGGAAAATCCAAAGGCCCAAATCCAAATCCCTAATGACCAAGAAAACCTACTTCTGTCATCGGTTTGCCATTTGGGCTTTGGGTTTTGACATTGATTGGTCATTGGGGCTTCGGACTCTGAACTTCTCATCCCTTCGTGTCTTTGCGGTTCTATTCCGGTTCTTGGGTCACGCCGCTATCATAGACGAGCAAGGGCGAGTTATGGCTCGGACTTATCAACTGAAGAACAACCCGGTAGTGTCAACCAGACAATTACCCGCAGGGGTTTACTTCTGCCTGATTTCCCACCGAGGAGCGATTCTGGCCAAAGCCCGGCTGGTCGTGGTCAGATAGCTCGCTACCCGGTACCGGCCCGGCCGAATTGCACCAGGACCAGTGAAACAACCGCGAGGCCGATCCCGAGCCAGCCACGAAACCCGAGCTTTTCGCGCCGGATGAGAATTCCGGCCAGAGCCATCAGCCCGGCCTCACCACCAGCAGCTACCGGATAGACCACGGTTCCCCCCAACATTGTCAGTGCCAGAATCAGAAAAAGCAAGCTGCCCAGACTGGCCACACCAAACGCAACTCCATAGTACAGGGCTGGCCGGCTGATTCTGGATTTGCCCAGGTAATAGAGCAATGTTGTGACTATGAACGCCGAAACGAACAGGACCGCGAGAAAAGGCATAATCTCAGCTTGAGGCATCTCCTCATGGAAAACCTTTGCACCGGTGTTCACAAGCCCACTGACCAGGAACAATCCAACCAACCACAGCCAGCGTGGTAAGTTCGTATGCGTCTGGAGTGCAACGCTGGCACTCTGTGCCAGCCCGCCTCCGGCGGACTTGGAAAAGGTAGAGGCTTTCCTTTCTTCCGTGAGTCTGACTCGCGGGTTGTTGCGCAAAGTCGGAGGAGTTTGCACTCCATATGCGACTTCGGAGATTACTAATCCGAGTGCTGCCAGAGCAATTCCGGCCCCGATAATCTCAATCGGTTTCGGTGCTTCATGCCAGATAACTATTGACGCTAAGACCGGCACCGCTATTGCGATTCCAATTGCCAAGAGCGACGCGCCAAGCCCGGCACTCTCAATCGCCTTGAACCAGAAGATGAACCCGGCCACAAACAGGACACCAATAACTGCCGCCAGCAACGCGGTTGGCCAGGAGATGTGGGGGTTGCCGGCGAGCACCGCACCGAAAAAGGCAAGGACCGCAGCCACCGCACAGCTCACTCTGATGACTGCGAGTTTGTCAAGACCGCGCGCGCCCGAACGCTTGAGCACCAGTCCGATTCCGACCAATGAAGCAATCTTGAGTAACAGGAAATGCACAGCTAAGGAGAAATCTACCACAAAAACATCGAGAAGGGAAGCTCAAAATCCAGAGCCCATAATGTCAAATAAAGCCCAAAGCTCAAATATCAAACCGCGATTGCTTACCTGTGAGTAGTCCGTTCGTCATTGCGAGGCTGCGACAGCAGCCGTGGCAATCTTCCGGCGGAAGACTGCCGCGTCACTCCGTTCCTCGCAGTGACAGGGAGATGACTGCGGTAGGCACCCTCACCTCATTCCTCTCCCTCAGAGGAGAGGAAATCTTTGGCAGCCTCTGCCATTTTGACTCTTGCATTTCGCACTTTGCCTTTTGACCTCTGTTTCTCTGTGTCCATCTGTACTACAAAGGTACAAGATCGTCGTTTTCGCGACGATGTTTTCCGCTATCATTCCTGTTTCGTGCCTTTCGTGATTTCGTGGCCAATTCGTTGCTCGTTCTCGGCTGAACCGCAGATTACGCAGATTGCACAGATAGAGTCCGGAAAGGAATCTGTGTTCATCGGTATTCATCTGCGGTTACTTCTCTTTCGTGCCTTTGTGTCTCTGTGGTTGAATCT